>DAOWBD010000176.1 GCA_030634235.1 Candidatus Omnitrophota bacterium
CCTCACATGACCGTCTTTGAAAATATGGCATTCGGTTTAAAGCTGCGCAAGTACCCGAAAAGCGAGATCATGCGGCGCGTTGACGAAGCGACGGAGATTCTTGGGATCAAGAAGCTGGTCAACCGGCGCCCGAAACAGCTTTCCGGCGGGGAGCAGCAGCGCGTTGCGCTTGGGCGCGCGATTGTCCGCAAGCCAGAAGTTTTTTTGTTCGACGAGCCTTTAAGCAACTTGGATGCCAAACTGCGCGTTCAGATGCGCGCCGAGATTCATAAGCTGCGCCTGCGGCTTCGGACCACTTTCGTCTATGTGACCCACGACCAGACCGAGGCCTTAACGCTTGGGGATCGGATCGTCGTGATGAAGGACGGCAAGGTTCAGCAGTGCGCCGACCCGATGACGATCTACGATAAACCCGCCAATAAATTTGTCGCCAGTTTCATTGGTACGCCCCCGATCAGTTTGATCAACGGACGAATTATCAAGAACGAACGCAAATATTATTTTGACGAAGGCAAGTTTCAGGTTAAACTTGTCGAAGAAATGTATAAAGTGATTGCGCCGTATGAAGGCAAAGACGTTATTTTTGGTATTCGGGCTGAAGATATTTACGACAAACTCTTTGTTTCTGAAGCTTCCCCTGAGAATACGATACGCGCAACGTGTGAAGTGGTCGAGCCGCTTGGTTCGGAAGTCTATCTATACTTAAATTCAGGTAAAAGCTTGTTTATTGCACGAGTCGGTGCGCATAACCGGCCTGATGTTAATTGTGACATGAATCTCGTGTTCGACATGAGCAAGGTGCACTTCTTTGACCCAGAAACTGAAAACACAATTACTTGATTTCCCCGTTTTACTCATCATTATCCTCCTGATCCCTCTGGTGGGATTCTTCATTTTTGCTGCTATTTTTGAACCCAAATTTTTCATCTTCCTGGCGGTCGGGATGATTATCTGCATTCTCTATTTGTTGATCTTACGCAACCGCTTAATTAAGAAGCAGTCCGAGATCAAACTGTGGATCCAGAATTACAGGGAACAGATAAATCTCGTCGAGGCGAGCCTCCAGCAGGAGCAGATTGCCATCGAATCCTTCCGTGAGAAGATCATCAACTATTCTCAACTTAAGGGTCTGACGGAACGGCTGAGTATGTGCCTTACGCTCGAGGATACGTCGAAGACGTTTTCGGCCGGAGTGAACCGGCTTTTCGGGGATAAAGACACGACGATCATTCTCTATCTGTTCCATTCCAAGACAGGGACCCTGGGCATCAGCTCTTCGCAAAAAGGGCAAATGCGCATCAATATCAAATCGAAAAAGGGAGATATCTTCGATCAGTGGATCGTCAAGACGATGCAGCCGCTTTTAATCGAAGATACCAAAAGCGATTATCGTTTTGACGTCGAGCGGATCGTCCCGCAGGATGCCAGGGATATCAGCTCGCTGATCAGCGTGCCGTTAATGGTCGGGAACAAGGCGCTGGGGATATTGCGCATTGACAGCCCTCGCGAGAATAATTTCACGACGGAAGACTTGCGGTTCTTAACGACGATCGGCGATCTGGGCGCGGTCGCGATCGAGAATGCCCAGCTCTATGAATGTGTTGAGCAATTAGCGATCAAGGATGGTTTGACCGGTTTGTATTTACGCCGGTATCTCCTGGAGCGTATGCCCGAGGAGATCAGCCGGCAGCTACGGTTCAAGAAACAGTTAGCCTTTCTGATGTTCGATTTGGATAAATTCAAACAGTATAACGATAAGTTCGGGCACATTGCCGGGGATATTGTTCTGCGGACAATGGGCATGCTTTTAACGGACCTGTTCAATGAGCCGGGAATGCTGATTTGCCGTTATGGCGGCGAGGAGTTTTCTGTTCTGTTGCCTGATTGCACGCAGCAAAGAGCCTTGGAGCTGGCCGAAGAAGCCCGGAGAAGAATCTCCGAGCAGACGATCATTCTCCGACGGGAAAAAACGCGGATTACGGTTTCAATCGGTGTTGCTGTCTTTCCGAAAGATGCTCAGAATCCGAAAGAACTGATCCATAAGGCTGATCAGGCACTTTATCTCGCGAAGGACAAAGGGCGCAACAGGGTTTGCGTGGCGTCATAGCCACGTCAGTGATCCGTTTATCATGGGATAACGCGGGTTAAACGAAAGATCATATGACCTCATTATTTTTGTTTTTCATAACGGTGGTTTACATCGGGCTGGTTATTATCCATGCGAAAGGTGTTGCCGCAAAGATCGAAATGGCTACCTATGAGGGGGTGCTGCGCGCCGAAGAGGTTTCACGAAAGCTCGGAAAGC
>DAOWBD010000105.1 GCA_030634235.1 Candidatus Omnitrophota bacterium
CTTCCTTAAATAAAGGAGCCGCCATCAGGACAAAGGAGATCACCGCTGCCGCGATCCCGGCAATAATGATAACTGTTTTTTTATCCATTTGAATCTTTGTCATGGTGCAATGTTCTTCCACGTTACTGTCATTCAATACCGCACGTGATTTCAAATGTCGAAATACTCGTATTCTCCGGCCTTTTCTGCGTTGTGACCAAACTGACATTCTCAAAGATCCCTTCTTCAAGTGCCAGCATAAAACCTGAAAGAACCGCCTGCGCGCCCTCATCGCTATTGAGGATATCTCCCTTAAGGCGCAGCGTACTTCCCTCCGCCTTCAAGTACGTCAAGTAGACCTCCGCCGGGACCAGATGGCTTATTTCCTTAAGCACGTCTTCCCAATACGGTTTATCTTTCAATATCCCGTTGATCGATATTTTTTTGCGCAACTCATCCAGCTGCGGTTGCAGCGTCCGCTGTTCCAGTTCTAAAGCGTCCTTCTTTTTGTTGTGACCGCGTAACTGAACATGCATCCCAGCGTAGAACAGCAACAGAGAGACAACCACGCCGACCGCGATCCCTTTAAGCGAAACATTCTCCACCAACCGTTTTGTCTTTTCTTTGAGCTCGATGGGCAGAAGATTGATCTTGTCGCCCTTATTGAGTGCCGCTCCGACCGCCAGGTCAAAGCGCGCCCCGGCATCCGCGCGCGCGACAATCGCTTTCGGCAGAGCCTCAATATGTTCAAGCGCATTGCCGATCTCAACATCCACGTCCAGTTCGCTTTTAAGCGCCTCGGCAAGCCCCTTAAGATTCGCGCCACCGCCGTAGAGAATGATCTTTCCGACGCTCCCGCCATGGGATTCCTCCCGGTAAAAATCAAAGGACCGCTCGATCTCGCCCGCAAGCTGCTCGATGCACGGCCTGACTAATGAGAGAATCTGGCTTGGAAGAATCTTGCCATCCACCAGCTCGGTCGCCTCGCCCGTCGGGATCCCGCAATCTCTCTTGATCTTCTCGGCCTCCTCGAGACTGAGTTCAACCTTGCCCTGGCCCGACATCAACGTGCTGGTCATCGCCTTGGTAATATCGTCTCCGGCAACCGGCAGCTTCCGGGAGAACGCCAGCTGGCCTTCTCTGTAAATATTCAATTCCGTAACCGAGGCCCCCATCTCGACAATCGCAATGATCTCCTGGTCCTGCTCCTTTGATGCCGCAATAAGATTCTGTAAACTTAATGAAACCGGGATCAACGCGGAAATTTCGACGTCGGCCTTGAAGAATAAGGACAGTAATTTGTTAACCGTTCCCTTCGGCGCGGCCGCGACCGCAACGACCAGCTTGCGGGTATTCTTGTCGGTGACCTCACCGAGAATCTCAAAATCCATCAGTGCCTCGTCAATCGAGAACGGGATCGCATTCTTCGCCTCCCACCGCACCGCCTGGGTCAATTCCTTTTTCGGCATGTGCGGTGCCACAATCTTGCGCGTACAAGTTTGGAGGCAGTTGACAATCGCGACGACCTTGGCGCCCTTCGTGTCGATCCCGATCAAGGCAGTCTTTAAACTCGCGAGGGCCTCTTCCTGACTTCCGGGAACCCCACCGATATCGACAAACGCGGACTTAACAGCCGTAAGTTTCCCGTCGACATTCTCCATCTGAATAACCTTGACGGAACTTGTTCCGACATCGATGCCGATCACGGACCGGTCGCGACCGAATTGGTCCTTGATTTTTGAAAAAAGGTCTTTCACCTTTTCCTGCCAAGGTGAAATGATGGATTGAATTTTATTTAATGGATTATTTTGCATTGTCAACTCTGCTAGATCTCCTGCCACGCGTCGCCGGTAGTACTTCCGGCCGTGAAATACGGCGGCGAATTCGACGCCAAATTCGCATCATAGGTCAGAGACCATCCCGAACCATTTTTCAGATCAATATTGCCGGGACTGATAATGGAACCGTTAATCGTATTGTTCGAACCCTGGTTAAGATCAATACTCGTCGCGGCATATATGAGACCGTTTATGGTCGATGTCTTGAGTTTTCCTCCGGTAATTTTCGCATCTGAAACCAGCGCCGGATAGTTCGACGTCGGGGTCACCGTAAGGTTATCTGTATTGGTCACGACAATATTTCCCGTAGCGATGATCGTCCCATTAATCGTCACATTATCACCGATCGTCGCCTTCCCATCAACATACCATATTCCGTTGTATGTTCCAGGATTAAATGTCATATCTCCGCTTACGGTCGTACCGGCAATGAGCGCATAAGCCGCTGTATCGACGCTGGGCACAGCGACGGCTGATCCTTCGGTAATCGTATCCGGAATGTTCATGCCGCCCTCACTATCCACCGTCCCGACAGCATCGAGATCGCCGGTTATTGTCCCGCTCGAATTTCTGAAATCAATATTCCCTCCCGAGTATCCCGCTTTATCGAACGCCTCCGGCACGCTTGAGGCTAACATGATCGTTTCGCGAACAGTCCTCTCGATATTATTGACAGTCCCCCGGGCGGTCACCATGATGTCACTTCCCAAGGGTTCCGGTTCCACCCACATCGTATAGGTCCCGTCGCCCAAAGACTCTTGCTGCGGGTCCGTCGAATCAGGCCCGGGGTCGGTCGGATAAGCTGCTGTCCGCCAGGAACCGACTGTCGAGTTATCTGGCGCGGTATTCGTTAAGTACCAAACAGCCTTATTTAAACCCGCATCCGCCAGATAAAGCGCCCTGTCATTGTTCATCTGCGCGCCCGCGTTTCTTGTATCATGGGTCACCATGAACAGATAGGACGCCGCGATAATGATCAGGCTGACCATAAAAATAAAAGTAAGAATCAGGGCAACGCCTTTGTTATTCACTATAAGCTCCTCGGCCTGACATTGGTCCGCATGGCGACCGTCTGGTCCCCACGCTCGACGACAAGATCAATCGTGATCACATTGCCGCTTTGGCTAAAAGGTTTTGCATTGGGCGGATTCGGTTTCTTGACATTCGCGATCAAGACTGGCCCGGAGCCATATGTCACTGTCGTCTTCGCCCGGCGCAATTGATATGTATTCTGCTTGTACGGAGGCGGCTCCGTATCAGAAGCATTGTACATATAAATCCGATAAGTATCATCCCCGTCGCCTAAGTCCGCCGTAAAGGTGATGCTCCCAGCCGTTATTGCATCAATACTTTTTGCCTGCCTTAAATTCTTGCTGACAAGTTCAAGCGCCTGGGATAGGTCGGTGCGGATATCGGAACGATCATATCCGTCATTCCATAATCGTAATCCGATGATAAACGTATAACCGACGGTGAGAACAAGGATGGAGAGAACCGCTGTGGTGACAAGAAGTTCGATGAGGGTAAGACCTTTTTTTTTCGAACGTGTAGGATCAATAATCATAATTAGTGAACAGCGTAACCAAATCAACGCTCCGGTCCTGGCCTCTGGCCGACCAGTAAACAGTCACGTCAACCTGCTTGGGGTCCCCGGAAACGATAACCTCCCGGTCAAAATCGACAAAATCACCGGTCAAGGTACTGCGTATGGAATTAAAATTATCGATATCGGAATAGGATACCGCGCCTTTGATCTCCTCGACCGTCTCCTGGGCAAGATAACGAGCAGTGATCACGTTCTCGAGATCCGTATCGGCGAACATCGCCATGCTGACCACCCGCAGGATCGAGGTGATCCCGACGGTCAAGAGAACAATCGTCACGAGCATCTCCAGAAGTGTAAATCCTTTTTTCATCGGCCACCCTTAAGTAACAAAATAAAGTGGTAAGCAATACGAGATCACCTACCACTTATCGTTTAAACTTTATAACCGTTAAAATCCTGTCCCATTGCTCGAATAAAGATCATCATCAGGAACGCCTAAGAGAACACCGTCGTCGTTGATCCCCGTGATATCGGCCGCACCATCGGGCCCATAGGAAAAAATCACGTAATACTCCCCGTTAGCCGATCGGATATAGTTGTATTCCAATCCTCCCGAACGAAACGGGTCGGTGAGAACCTCGCTAATGATATTCGGGCTGGCACTGTTTAAATAAGCGGCACACAATGTCGTCACTGTTACCGGATAGGCATTGGGCGTCTGATTCATGTAATACGATTCAGTCGCTGTCTGCAGAACCCGCGCCTCCGCATTGGCTTTGGAGATATTCGCCTCATCCTGCATGCCCTTAAAACGCGGGATCGCAATCCCGACAAGAATGGCGATAACGGAAATAACAACCAACAATTCAATTAAAGTAAACCCTTTTTTGTTCATGCTGCGAACTCCTTCCTTCCTTAATGTTAACTACTCATACAAACTTAAGACTAATACTAATAGCTGATCGTCTTGATCATATCGAACATCGGTAAAAGCATTGAGGCCATGATAAAACCGACCAGAATACCCAAAACA
>DAOWBD010000112.1 GCA_030634235.1 Candidatus Omnitrophota bacterium
GGGATCAAGAGGATCGCGGAGCTGGAAAAGACCGACTTGGAAAGGTTCACTCAATTCGGCGTTGAATATTTGCTCAGTGGTATCAAGAAGGATCTTGACGATTTTGCCGTGCATTTCGATGTTTGGTCGCACGAGTCCGAGATCGCCACACAGAAGAATATTGATGCGGTTTTAGCGTATCTTGAAAAAAAGAAGTTCCTTTATGAAAAGGACGGCGCTGTGTGGTTTAGGTCAACGGACTTTGGTGATGACAAGGACCGCGTTGTTAAGAAGAGCGACGGAACCTACACCTACTTGACGCCGGATATTGTTTATCACAAAGATAAGTACGCGCGCAAGTTCGATCAAGTCATCAATATCTGGGGACCCGATCATCACGGATACATCCCGAGGCTGACAGCGGCGGTTGAGGCACTCGGCAAGAGCCGCGACGCGCTTAAGGTCCTGATCGTTCAGTTAGCCACGATCTATCGCGACGGCCAGCCGGTCTCGATGTCGACGCGCCGCGGGGAATTTATCAGCCTGCGCGAGGTGATCAATGAGGTCGGGGTCGACGCGGCACGGTTCTTCTTTTTAATGCGGCACATTAAGGTTCACCTGGATTTTGACTTGGAATTGGCGAAGAAAGAGACGGCTGAGAACCCTGTTTATTATGTTCAGTACGCTCACGCCCGGGTCCACAGCATCAATACCAAGGCGGCCGAAGTAAAGATCACATTTGCGAAATCCGGTTTTCAGTTATTAAAAGAAGAAGAGGAACTTGACCTGATCAAGAAGCTGGGAAGCTTCTCCGATGTTCTGATGAACTGCTACAACGAACTGGACCCGTATGCCTTGGTCAGCTATCTGCAGGAACTGGCAACCAGCTTCCACAAGTTCTATGATTGCCATCGCGTTATTGATCCGCAGAACGCCCAGTTGTCCTCCGAGCGGCTGGGACTGACCAACGCCGCAAAGACCGTTTTAGCCAACGGCCTGCGCCTGTTGGGCCTGAGCACGCCGGAAAAAATGTAATTTTCTTCAGAAATACGTCCTCAGGATGACGAAACTTTTTCAATTGGTTCAACATGCCAAAACAATGGAAAATTCATAGTCCCAATCCCCGTTTGCAGGTGAATTTAAGCAATGCGCTTGAGGTCCACCCGATCGTTGCACAACTTTTGATCAATCGCGAAATTACCGACCACGAAGAGGCCAGAGATTTTCTTTCGGCAGACATCTCCGGACTCCACGACCCGTTTCTTTTAAAAAACATGAGCAAGGCGGTCGCGCGTATTCGCGAGGCCGAAAAAACGAAAGAGCGCGTTCTTGTCATCGGCGACTATGATGTCGACGGGGTGACCGCCTCGGTGCTGTTGAATAATATTCTGACGCAAATGAGTATTCCGGTTGTTCACCATATTCCGCACCGAATGGTCGACGGCTACGGCATGAACAAAAAAATGGGCGAGTTCGCGAAAGCCGAGGGAGTCTCGCTTGTGATCGCCGTCGACTGCGGCATTACGGCGCACAAGGAAGTTGACCTGATCAACGCACAGGGCATCGACGTAATCATCCTCGACCATCACGAACCCGACGAATATCTTCCCAATGCCGTCGCGATCATTAATCCGAAACAACGCGGTTGTCCGTATCCGTTTAAGCATTTGGCGGCGGTCGGGCTGGTGACCAAACTGACCCAGGCGCTGTTAGGCCAGAGCGAAAGCGAGAAGGTTCTCGACTTTGCGGCGATCGGGACGATTGCCGACGTTGTGCCGCTGCGCGGCGAGAACCGCATTTTTGTCAAGGCAGGCCTCCCCAAGATCAACACGAGCACCAATAAGGGGTTGCGAGCGCTTCTTGATCTCACTAAAATTACGGGCAAGAAACTCAGCCCGTTTCATATCGGTTTTGTTTTAGGGCCCCGCATCAACGCGGCCGGACGGATGGATTCCGCCCAAACATCTCTCGACCTGTTTTTAAGCGACACCAATGAGAAGGCCCAAGACCTGGCGAAGGCCCTGGACCGGCACAACCTCGAGCGCCAGAAGATACAGGCGAAGGTCGTCGATGAGGCCTTTAATCTCGTCGAGCAGAAAGTCAATTTCAAGAATGAAAAGATCATTGTCCTGGGAAAAGAAGGGTGGCATAAGGGCGTTCTGGGCATCGTCGCCTCGAGGCTGGCGGATAAGTATTACCGTCCCGCGATCGTTATATCGATCGAAGACGGCGTCGGAACCGCGTCGGCGCGCTCGATCAACGGCTTTCACCTTCACGAGGCGCTCGTTGGTTGCTCCGAGTATTTAGAGAACTTCGGCGGGCACGCGGGCGCGGCCGGGCTGACGATCAAAGAGGAGAACATCGACCCGTTCCGGTCGTTGATCAATGCCGTCGCTTACGAAACATTGGAAGTCAAGAAATTGATTCCGACGCTGACGATCGATTGCGAAATACCGCTTTCAAGCATCAACATGAAACTTGCCGAGGTCATCAATTCGATGCAGCCGTTCGGCGAGGGGAATCCTTTGCCGGTGTTTTGCTCGCGCCAAATAACGGTCAAAAGCCACCCGGCGGTTCTCGGAAAAAACACGCTGAAATTCTGGGTGACCGACGGCAACGCGTCGATCTCGGTGGTCGGTTTTGGCATGGCGGATTTAAAAGGAATGGTGAAGATCGGCAATAAGATAGACCTCGCCTATGAAATTGCGATTGATGATTGGAATAAAGCGCCGACACCTCAGTTGATGTTGAAAGATATGAAGCCCAGCGAGTAAGTAGTTTTAATCGTGAATAAGTAGCTTTAATCGTGAATGAGTAGCTTTAATCGTGAATAAGTAGTTTTAATTGTGAATAAGTAGTTTTAAGCTTTAACGATCTTTCCTGCGGAGATGCAACTTGTACAAACCTTGATTCTCTTGACGGTTCCGTTCAAGTTGACTTTAACCCTCTGGAGATTAGGGAGGAAGCGGCGCAGAGTTTTTCCGACGATCTTGGAACCGGCACCGCCCGTTCGCTTGATCTGTCCGCGTCTTTTATATTTTACGCCGGGAATGATTCCCTTTTTGCAGATTGCACATTCTTTTGCCATGATTCATTTCCTTTAAGTCGTGTTTCACGTTGAGATAGAAGTATACTTTAAAATCAGGGTTTGTCAACCAAATTTTATGTGGAGTTACACTTGACTGAGAATCAACTCAATTTTGACGAATTGCCGCTGTATCAGGAGCGCGCGTTTGTAGGGCGGGGGGCGAATTTAGCGGATTTGACGCAAATTGAGCCCATTTATGAGCGTCTTTTGGCCGAAGAAATCGGGTCTCCCGAGGCCCTCGAGCGCTGGATTCTAAACCGGTCCGAGCTTGAAGCGGCCTTGGACCAGCAGGGGTCGATGCTTTACATCCGCATGACCTGCCAAACCGATGACGCCGCCCGTGTGCAAAGCTACACGGATTTCCTTGAGACGATCGTCCCGGCGACCAAGGTCTTTGAGGACCGGCTCAACACGAAGTACCTCAAAGAGTTCGAGCGTTTCGCGCTCGCAGAAGACCGCTACGGCATTTACACCCGCGCGGTCCGCACCGATATCGAGCTCTTTAATGAGAAGAATGTCGAGGTGCAAACGAAGGTCGACCTGCTGTCGCAGGAATATCAGGGGATCTGCGGGGCGATGATGGTCGAATTCGACGGGCAAGAGCGGACACTGCAGGAAATGGGGAAGTTCCTGCTTGAGCCCGACCGGACCTTACGCGAGCGCGCCTGGCGCGCGTCGTCAGCGCGGCGACTGCGCGAAAGTGCGAAGCTCGATCGCCTGTTCGACCAAATGCTGGCCCTCAGGGATGAGGTCGGCCGCAACGCCGGGTTCGATAATTTCCGCGATTATAAATTCAAGTCGCTGCACCGTTTCGATTATACCCCGCAGGATTGCCGTCAATATCACGAGAGCATCGAGCGGTTGGTCGTTCCTTTGTGGACGCAGATTCTCGAGCAGCGTAAGGCGACGATGAAGCTCGCGGACTTGCGGCCGTGGGATACGTCGGTCGACCCGCTCGGGCGCGCGCCTCTGAAGCCCTTTGAGAAGGTCGCTGATCTCATCGACGGATGCCGGGAAATATTTTGCCGGGTCGATCCGGACCTTGGCGCGCAGTTTTCGCAAATGGCCGACAC
>DAOWBD010000018.1 GCA_030634235.1 Candidatus Omnitrophota bacterium
AAAAAATAGGCAAAGATACAAAATGACATTAATCGAGAGCGGGGAAACAGCCAAACGCCAAACAGGACCAAGCCTATGCAGATAAGCAAAGATAGAAATGTTTTGACTTCGAACAGCTTTCTGCTTATGGGAAAATCATACCAGGCTTTCAATGAAACGGGGGCCGCCAATAATCTTAAATATGTTCGATGGACATTTAACTGCGTTAACCCATATTCACGACGGGATATATTCTCCGTCCCTTTTGCTCTAAAAATAGTTACATTCAGTCCTCCCCCCGATTTGTCCGCGGGCTCAAACATCGCGATCTTGCTCATTCCTATCATTTGAGAATTTGTTTTTAACAAAAGAAGAGGAATAATCAAAGCGCATAAAAAAAACGGCAAAAGCTTACGGAAAACAATTTTTTTGTCGCGCGACCAATTGTTGAGAAAATAGATTTCCAGCAACAGAAGCATTATTGGCAATGTTACAGCAATCTCTTTGCAGAACATGGCCGTTATGGCCGATAAAACTCCGAATATTTGAAATTTTTGACGCCCTGTTTTTGAATAACGCAGATAAAAGAGCATCGTCAAAATATAAAACATTACGGTCAAAATGATCGTTCTTTGGGTAATAAAATTAACGGCATCTGTCTGAATAGGATGCGTCAAAAAAAGCGCCGCCACCAGAAAGGCAGAGGTTTGGCCGTTCACCAAGGGGCGGGATTTATGCCATGAAAATTCAAATGATAACAGTAACCGAATGAGCACAAACAGCAAATAGGCGTTTGTAATGTGCAGCAACACGTTAGTAAAATAGTACCCGAAAGGATTATTCTTGCTGAACGTATAATTTAGGACATAACTGACTCCTGCGATAAATCGTGTATTAAAACCCTGATAAATTTTTTGAATATTGTCCAGGTCCTGTAAACTACCGGACTCAATGACCGATTTATCATCAAAAAAGAAATACTGGCAGTTGCTTGTCGGATAATAGACGGCAAGGCCGATGAGAAGTAATAATAAAGGCAGGATAACAGAATTTCTGGAATTGTTGTTCTCTTCCGGCTCTTTTTGTTTAATGTAATGATAACTTGATCGGTTCATTCTTAGTAATTCACATCCCTTTCTGACACTCAGCCCGAAGCGTTTTTTCCAATACCTCACGACTTCCCTCTTCGCTTCTAAACTGTACCCCATTAACAAACAGAGTGATTTAAGTTAGAATTCCCGGGACACAATACTTATCTCTGAGGCTTAGGTCCGGGTTTTCGCTTTCTGATAGAATTCTTCGAATAGCCGGCTGAATTTCTTGGGAATTCTATTCCCCATAAAGCCCTGCCAGGCCTTCGTCCAGAAGCTGTTGATTGAGAAAAATGCCTTCCTTCGCGATTTGCAGGGGATCGCTCTTTTTCTTCCTCAAATAATACAGATCCACCAAATACCGGCCGTACTTCGCCATCCAATAAGACTTAATAACAACCGTCTTTGAAACTTTCAACCGGTCGACAACAAACTGCCTGGCCCTGACCCCTTCATGGGTCGTCATCTCAGAAGCGTTGATCCCGCGCAGCCTGACCGTCATATCAATCCATATATCAAACCCGACATCCACCGTCAAGAAAAACGTATCGGCGTCAATAACGCGGATAACCCTGGCGGCATAGGTATATAATTTCCGGTCATCCTTTAAAGACTGTTTCAGCGCGTACCCTTTTTTCGTTTTCACCGAAAGGACCAGGCTTCCGCCTGTTATCCTGCTTGATGGGGGAATGTCCACTTTATGCTTGATCTTAAATCCGCAATCGACCATGATCTTATTGGCCTTAAGCCCCAATTTTTTCGACTGAAGAGTTTTATACACGAAGAGGCGCCCGCGCACGTAGTTTAGGCGCGGAACCTTCGCCCCGTCTAACCCTAACGCTTTTTGCTTCATTTTCTTTCTGGAGCCGCTGATGAGGGCGTAGATTTTCTCCGATCCCAATCCTTCTTTGACCGCCCGCGCTTTAAGGCCATCCCGCATATCCTCCGGCGCGGTCAACAGCGCGCGGTATTGCGACCAGCTTAAAAGCGGGTTCTTCGGCAGCTTCGGAAAAACGCGATAGAATTTCACGATCTTCCTTAAGACATCCAGGCTGATGTTCATCTCAGCCTCGATCTTTTTTAAATGAAACGTATCCGTCTCTTTTTGGGCCGCAAGAAAGCGGTGCATACCGGCGCCGAGCTTCCAATAGGTCAGCACCCTCTGCGCCTGAAAGGCCATTTCAGCCCGCGCCATACCTTCATGAATTTCTTTTTTTAAGTATTGGATCAGTGCTTGGAAGGATTTTTGTTGAACACTCTTAGCCATAATATTCAGTCTCCTGAAAACGGTGAAAAAAACAACGGAAAAATAGCGGAAGAAAGAAAGCCGGCTTTGTTGCGGGGCAGGCCCTTAGGGTCCGTCCCTGTCGTGATCGCGCTATTCTTCAAACAGCCAACTGGACAGATACCGCTCGCCGGTATCGCACATCACAGTGACAATGGTTTTGCCTTTGGATTCCGGCCGTTTAGCAACCTCAAGCGCGGCCCAGAGATTAGCCCCGGACGATATCCCGACAAGAAATCCCTCTTCCTTGGCGATGCGCCTCGCCGTCTCGCCGGCATCCACGTGCGAGACCGCGATAGTCTCGTCAAAGATATCCCTGTTGACAATATTGGGAATAAAGCCCGCGCCGATCCCCTGGATCTTGTGCGAACCGGGGCCTTTACCGGCGAGGACCTGCGACTCCACCGGCTCAACGGCAATGACCTTCACTCCCGGCTTGCGCGCTTTGAGAACCTCGCCGACGCCCGTCAGGGTCCCGCCGGTCCCGACCCCGGCGATAAAGACATCGACGGCACCGTCGGTATCGTTCCATATTTCCTCGGCCGTTGTCTTGCGATGAATCTCGGGATTCGCCGGATTATTGAACTGTTGGGGAATATAGCTGTTCGGCGTTGCCTTGGCGATCTCCTCGGCCTTCTCGATAGCCCCCTTCATGCCCTTGGCCCCTTCGGTCAAAACCAGCTCAGCGCCGAGAATCTTCAGCAATCTCCGTCGTTCGATGCTCATCGTGTCCGGCATCGTCAGGATCAATTTATATCCCTTCGCCGCCGCGACAAAGGCGAGCGCGATGCCCGTGTTCCCGCTCGTCGGCTCGACGATCACCGAGCCCTTCGTCAAAAGCCCTTCCCTCTCGGCCGCTTCGATCATCGCCGCCCCGATCCTGTCCTTGACACTCGAAAGCGGATTGAAGAATTCAAGTTTAGCAAGTACAGTCGCCTGCGCACCTTCTGCTAATTTATTTATTTTTACCAGAGGCGTATTGCCAATAGTTTTCGTGATATCCTCATATATACGTGCCATCGTTTTCTCCTTGAGATTTCTTTCCTTGAGGGAAATTATTGATCGCGACAAAAAAGAAGGGAACCAGATGTTCCTCTGATCCCCATTAATTTCATTGCAAATACACGCGCTAAAAGAGCCCCTAGCGATGCTCAGACAGAAAAGGATTATTTCTTTTAACCATGATTTTTGTTGATCTTGTCCGCGATCTTCACATAAGAGTATCCCACAATAAAGATCAATAATCCTACAGCCATCGTGTAAGGATCAATATTGCTCCCCCCGATAAACATAACCAAAATACCGAGAAAGATGGGAAGGACACCGCTTCTGTGACAAACCTTGCTTAGATTCTTCAAATTCTTAGTATTCTCATCAGTCATAATAGCTCTCCTCGCTTTTTTGGTAATATAACACAATATCGTGGTGGGAAAAAACTAAAAACGAGAATTTTTGCACTAGCCATCCGGGCTCGACGGGTTCCGCCGGAGAACGGGCTATTTATTTCTTGGTAATAAAACTGAAAAGTCGGGAGCGCCTTACCTCGGCCTCAGGCGCCTTCTCGACCGGCTCTTCTCTTTTGGGCTCCTCTTTAATTTCGGGCAAACCAGTGAACCCGCTCACAATTTTCTCGAACAACCTCCGGAAAGCAGCTATCGTTCCATTAGAGAGAGCCATCCGGTCAGTCGCCTTGCTGCCGGCCGCGTCAAAGAATTTCCTTGCCAGTAAAACCCTGTTTAATTCGTTATCCCTCAGGTATTCAGAGTTTAAAACAGCCTGGTCTTCGTTCCTCTCGCCTTTGAGAACATGACTGTTGAAGTCTTCAAAATCAAACAGGTCTTCCGTTGTGTAATTCGACTTTAGCGATACGAAAATTATTTTCTCGCTTTCAAGCCCGAATCTTTCCTTGAGGTATTTCCTTTTCTGGTACCCGTCGTCATTATTGTTAAGCAATACCTGAAATTCTAAATTGTACCCGATCATCAGAGCGACCAACTGGACAATATCGTCGGTATCGGTTGAGGGAAGCAGGTTAACCTCGGAGAGATCGACGTCGTTGACGTACCGTCTTAACGCCTCGCAAAAATAGAAATCAGCAACTCCACCGACGATAATGTTCTTCTTCCCGGGCAGGGGCGCTGTCGTCAGCTTCTGTTCACCCATCGCCGTCATGACCGGCATGAGACTTTCTTCATCCGTTTGATTATGGATATCGTCGCTGATAATCGTTCCCGCTTCAGCATCCTTCAAGACAAGGCGGATCCTGTCGAGCCTCTGCGCGTCGATAAGATACGGGCAATGCGTGCTGAAGATAACCTGCGACTCCGTCACGATCTTGTTTTCAAGGACCCTGAGGATCTCTTTTTGGGCCTTCGCGTGAAGGTGCATCCCGGGCTCGTCGATAATGATCACATTGTTCTTGCTCTTCTGCGCGTTGAGCCGGAGATAGAACGCCAGGAACCATTGAAACCCCTTGCTCCTTTGTTTGATCTTGAAGAAATCCGTCTTTCCCTTTTCCTTGGCGCCAAACAATAATTTATCCCCTTCCGGCTTTACAACCAGCTCGATCTTGTTCTGTTCCCAATAACCGAGAAAATCCCCGCTGATCGTCGCCGAATGGCGGTTGAGATAGTTGATCCTTCTTTGAACATCCTGTGTCCCGACGAATTGGTCGAGGTCCAACCCTGCGATCTTGGCAAAATCAAGAACAGCCTGATTCTCTTTTAAATGGTCAACAGAGATCTCAAAAGGAAGGATATCAGAAAATTCCGAGAAAAAGATAAAATGGGGCAGGTGCCTGACAACGCCCTCGAGAAAAGATGCGGTCGTGTTCCTTATTTGTTCTTGCTGTGCCTGCTGTTCGTCGCCCTGCTCATATTCCTGCGGTTCGGTCAATCGCTTGCTTTCCTTGATAATCGTCCGGATCGCTTCAACGGCCTCCGTTTGCATCTGCTCGTCCTTAATAGAAGGAAGATAGGTCTTGGCGACACGGATAAGCTCCTTGGATTCCCTCAGGATATTCTCATTGCCGGATTCAAAATTAATCGACGGAACCTGAGGCCCTTTAAGCAGCTCCTGCAATCTTTCCTTGGCCGATTTAATATGTTGGATCTGGTCATCATAGGTCATACTGGTTTCTTCCCTGAACAACCGGTCGCTACATTCCTCATTGAGACCGTACTGACCCCTGCCGTTCTTGACCACTCCTAAACCGTTGTTGAGAATATAGTTGAGGGCCTTCTCAGATAACCGGATCCCTGTCTCTTCCTGGATGGCATCGGTCTCTTGCCGCTCAAGACGGAACCAGATCTCGACCGAAGGGTCCCTGTCGCTTCCGTCCAAAGGAAAAACATCTTCCGGCACTCTTTGAAGATTTTTATTGAAATACCTCAGTGCCTCAAGAGTCGCGGTCTTTCCAGATTCATTCTTACCGATGAGAATCGTTAAATCAGACGCGAACGGACAATACCCGGTGTCAATAATAGACTTGAAATTTCTTATTCGAAATTTGTTCAACCTCATTTGTATCTCCCCTTTTCCGGTTAATAAAAGCGTGGCTATAATACTACTAAACGATTATTTTGACAAGTTAAATGGAGAACGGGTCATGGCCCGGGGAAAAGCGCAAAAAGCAAGGGCCAAGTTTTCACTTGGCCCTCCCTAATATTTGTTCTATGACACTTATGCAGACGACTGCTTTTTCTTAATCTCTTGCATCCGACCAAACATAATCCGGCTTCATCAGAGGCTCGTTATTCTCGGGAATATCTAAATTAAGAGTAACGACATCCCATATCCCTGAACCGACTCTCCCGACCATATACGTAAGCCCTTTAACCAAACCGCCGAATAAATAAGCCGTTTTCTTGATCGGCTCAGATCCGCCATCATCCCAATGCTGCTTCATCTCTCTAGGAATCTCCAAGGGAGCAGAGACGACATTAATAACACCTCTTTTGAGTTTTTGCATAATCCGACCGGTAAGGTAATCGTTTTCGGCAAACGAAACAGCCGCAAAGAACACCATAACAACCGTTAACAATATTGTCCTCATGTCTCCCTCCTTTTAGATTATCTTAATTCGCCTGTCCGTCACTTCATTCACTATATCATGCATTTAAAAATGTGCAACATTCCAAAATGCAAAAAAATATCCCAATGGAACAGATAAGAAGGGCCTTGTCCTTTCACCTAAGATCGGGGACAAGATTAAAGACTCGGACAACTTCCTTCGAAACAGTAAGGATTAGCTCCGGTGATAGGATTTTGATTGATCCCTACCGTAAACTTGTTTGCGCCCGGGTATGCCGCCGTTGCGACATATCCGATATCGCACGTATAAGAATAGGTCATGTCACCGTCAACAATGTCGATTCCCAGGGCCGTATTTATCCCCGCCAGATCAAGGGCTACCCCGACTACATAGTAACCAGCCCTTGCATTGTAGATCTCATTAGCTCCGTGGATCATCTTTAAATTCAGAATAGCCCTGCGCTCGTAGCCCTTTCGGACCGATTTCTGGTAATTGGGAACAGCGAAAGTCGCGAGCACGGTTATGATAACGACCGTAATGATCAGCTCTGTTAACGTAAAGGCCCGGAGGCCATTATTATTTTTATTCTTGGGTATCTGCATTGTTTTTCCTTGCCCTTCTCATGTTCACATTTTACACTTACCGCATAACGGAAACAAGCGGTATTTGAACAATAGAACTTGATTTATTTATACTCTATTAGGTCATAAATTGGGCATTATTGGGTTCGGAAAGTCTTACTTTGTGACCTAATAGAGTATATTTAAATCCCCCAGGTATTCCTCCGGGAAGTAAAGCTTCTGTATTTCCCGCCTCTGTTTATTCTCTAGAGTGATCGTCTCCATCGTTATTTTAGTGATCGTGTAGTCCCCGATCACGCTCCCTATCGAATAAACATGTCCGTTAATGATCGCTTGATAAACTCCGTAGCGATAGCTCGTCCCTTCTAAAATACGTTTGATCGCGGCGATTTGCTTCTCAGGCGTTAAATTCTTTAGATCCTGAAATTTTATTTCTTTCTCCATTTCCGAGATCTGTCCGACCATTTCATTTTCTTTGCGAACCTGTGCCAGCTCTTTTTCCTGCTTTTTCATTATGTTCATCTGAACCATCACGACAATCAGCAAAACAAGGATCCCGCCAAGCTTCAGTTGGATTTTCCTGTCGGACCGGATCAAGCGGATAATTTTTTTTATGATGATATCTATCATTTTACATTATGTCCTAGGTCCACGGCATATTGATATTCAGACGCCTCATAGCTTGACCTTATCTCATTGATAGCCTTGCCCTTCATCATGATCCGGATGCCGGAGACCATCATGTTAAGTAAGCATAAAGCCAATACGACATTCACCCCTATATGAATATACCTTCGTTGCAAGGAAGAAAAAATGTGGTTCTTCAAAAGATTCAAGTCATAATAAGCATTGTTAGA
Organism: Candidatus Omnitrophota bacterium; assembly: GCA_030634235.1. Taxonomy (GTDB): domain Bacteria; phylum Omnitrophota; class Gorgyraeia; order Zapsychrales; family Zapsychraceae; genus 2-02-FULL-52-10. The sequence goes on from DAOWBD010000018.1 coordinate 7,827, forward strand.
ACAAAGTGCCGCTTTAGTATCGAGCGCTGAAAACTCCTCCACGTCGGTATGAAAATGTTTCTTCAGCTCTTCCATCATTTTGTCCTTGCCCTGAAAATCTCCGGTGTAATAGATGCCGTCATAATGCTTGGGCCAGGTTTTTGCGCTCGCGCTTCTTAAAGACTGCACGATCTCTGATTGCGCTTCCTCAAGGTCCTCGAAGGGGATCTTCCTAAGCAGCTCGCACTCCCGACTGCTGGAAACGAATAAATTCACAACGTTCTTCGCCGAGAAATCAAGGAAACAGATCCTCGCCCCATTGAGCATGTTCTGCTGATACAACGATTCAATGTGCATCAGGAAATGCTCCGTTATTTTAACCGGATTAAGATTTTCCTTATCTAAGACCAGCAGATAATCATCCAACACTTTCTTGGATATGCACGTATAAATGCCATTGACCTTCTGCTCGTCTGATTTTGTGACATGAAAGTCAAACTCTATCTCGTCGGAGGTTACCGACATGAGCTCGACCGCTTCTCCAAGCAGATGATGTCCGACATCTTTTAACGACACGTTCTCCAAATGAAAAGGCCGAACCATCACTTTAGGCCCGCGGACAGAAAGAGAAACAGAGCGCGCCCCCGCACCCTCTTGCCGAGACGCAATTAAAGAAGCGTTTAATTCCTCCGGCGAGGAAGCCTCTAATGCCCAGATATGTTCTTCTTTATTATTCTTTACCATGTTACAAATTCTTCCCATGAAATAAGTCTAAAAAAGTAGGCGCTGTCCCTATTTTTTAATAGATTATTTTTTTCGTTTTTCATCTTCATCACCATACATCACCCTTAGAATATTCATGCCAATCATAATACTTTGGTGGACCTGTCCCTCCAAACGAACTTATTGCACCAGAAACACAGGATATATCAAAAATAGCATCTGAATCTCCACTAAAAATAGTGTTACTTGGAGGACTCTCATCAATAAAAATGGCTCCCTTAATATCCGGATTACCAGCAATCTTAGCCCCCCCTATTATCCAAATAATACCGCAAAAATCAAACCCCCCCCCGATATCCAGCCCCGGAGTCGGAACTCCAGTATATCCACTTGTGTCCACAATTAAGAATGCCGGAGCTCCATCATAGAAGCCGTTCTTCACAGTGCCACCTTGAGTTTCATTTATTGTGACTTTATTAACAGTATTTCCAACCATATGAAGCACGGTCACATTGTCAATAGTAAACAAATCGGAAGTGTTTGTAAGTGTAAAGTTTTGGCCTCCGGCAATTGCCATTGTAATAAAATCTGCATAAGAAAGCCCATTAAAAACAGTTTCAAAGGTAAACTCAGCTTCCGGAGCACACCCATCGGGAAAAGGTATTATTTGAGCACTTCCCGATTCAGTGCACAGGCTGGGATCACTGGGCAATTTATTAATAGTCCCGTGCGAGGTAAAGATATCTTCAATATCGTATGACCCGAATTTGGCTCTAATACCCCTAAACTCATTGTTTTCTGTCCCATTAGGGTTATATGTAATCACATTTCCTTGGGATTCAATCCTCCAGTTGTCCGTAGAACCGGCAACGACAGGCTCAGAATAAACATGAAACTCCCCGTTATCCATTTGGCTGAAGGAATCAGTATCGCCGCAATTCGGATAATTAACATGACTTTTATCTACCATACAAACTTTATCAGGAGCAATTATATCCACCGGCGATTCGCCTAACTTGCTCCTGGCAACTTCCAGACCCGCCTCCGCTATCCAGAACGCCTCAACCGAAGACTGCCGGCGATCCGCATCCAGATTCTGCTCCCCGGCATGATGAATAGACGCCAAGCCAAAAAGCAAAAAGATAAGAACAAGCCCCAGGGTCGCCACAAGAACAGAACCGCGATCGTTCATCCTAATCTCCTCATGATGACCGTTGACAGGTCAAAAGGAACGCCGCTCTTTTCCCCTTGTATCTGTACCTCAACCGAACCCGTTCCTAAAGTCGGCGTTAATGTGATCGTTTCCGCGACCGGCACGGATGTAATAACTTCCCTAGTCGCTTCGACTGTCACATCCGGCACATAAACAAGATCAAGCGTTCCAGTATTCTGGTACAAACCGAAAGCGCTGTCGTTGCCTGTCTTATTTCCGATGACAACCCGCGAGCCCGTCCATGAACCCCCGGGCGTATCGACCGCAACGCTCATAGATTCACGCACGCGCTTTTGCATAAGCTTAAACCCGTAAGAAACATCCGCGTAAATTTCTGTTTCGTTAAAACACCTGTTATGGCTTCTGATGGCAACCTGTGATATAGCTCCTATCGTCAAAAGCACGATCACCGCGATCACCACAGAGACCAGCAATTCAACCATTGATGTCCCCGACTGGGATCTTAGATCTTTATGTATTGGCCTCATCTTTATTGTTACCTTCTGCATAATAGAAAATTTTTTTCGTTTACGGTGTGAAGCAGGTTTCTACTCCGGCCATTCTAGGCGACAAGGTTGTTTCCGTCCAGGAAACCTGAACCCCAACCAGTTTATGATCCGATAGGGGGCACTTGTTCGCGTCCTCAGCAACGATAATAGTACGTGTTGCCGGTATCCTGCCGACGGTCAAAGCCGGGTCCGGCGATACGTTGGGATCATTAAAATTTTGCGGCCCCGGCGGACTTGCTAAAGTATACTGATTATTAAAATCCGTATAGGTCATCATCCTTAATTCTTCCATCCTCAAATTGACGATTTCCGTCGCTATTTTTTTATGCGCCGTCATGGTCGAGATCGCTTCTGTATTAAAATAAATAGCTATCCCGCCGGTCAGGACAATAGTAAGAATGATGATCGAGATCAATGTCTCAACAATAGTAAAGCCGTCCGAGGATGAATCCTTTAAAAGACGGCTCTCAGTTTTTTTGCCCGGACTACAGGTTATGGTCATAATCATTACAGCCTAAATGAATACTTCTTAAACACCGTTATTCCCGCCCTACATGTTTGTCATTCCCGCGCACAGACTGGGTCACATAGCCATATTTTCGTGTCATTGCGAGTGAGCAATTTTTGTTTTTCAAAAATTGCATACGAAGCAATCTTCATTCTCGTCGAGATTGCCGCGTCGCTCCGCCTGCCTGCCGGCAGGCTCCTCGCAAAGACAAAATCAAATAAAATACACTCATGTAACCCGGCCTGTCCGCGGGGATGACAGCAAGGGAACTCTCACCAAGCCGCTTCCTGCCAGTCTCATGTCATCGAAATTCACTATAACATAAACCCGACAGAAAACAACTCGGTAAACAACGGGTCAATTATCCTACAACCGGATTAATAGCTTTGCCACTGATCATTAGCCGCACCGCCACAACCTACACCGGCTTGCCAGTCATAACAAACGAAAGTTCTTCCAGTGTTGTCCATTTCCAACAAATAGGTATCAACTTCCACTGCTTTGGTAGCACAATTTGTGACAGCGGCCCCTACACATTGTTCATTCTCTCCATTCAAGGCAGTGGCGGCAGCCAAATCCACATCATGACCTTGCACCGTAATAACAAAATCAACAGCATCCGGATTCTGGAACAA
>DAOWBD010000111.1 GCA_030634235.1 Candidatus Omnitrophota bacterium
AAACACCATTACAACTCGTACAGGAAAAGAAACCCGACTTGGATCAGCGCCTACTGATGATCCCTCCAGTCGATCTGGATAAACTGCTCAATTGGAAAATATCGCTCATTCAAGGGGGTAAGGATCTATTGACCGTTCCCTCCAAAGGAAAAAACTTTACATGGGCGGGGAAATTCATTATATTGTTACAATATGCCCTACAATACCGAAGAAATAAAAAAGATCGAAGCGAAATGGCAGGAGGTCTGGCAGGAGCGCGGAACCTTCAAGGTCGATATGGACGCGGACAAAGAAAAGTATTATGTTCTTGAGATGTTTCCGTATCCATCTGGCAAGATTCATATGGGCCATGTCCGCAACTATACGATTGCCGATGTGATCGCGCGCTTTAAAATGGCCCAAGGCTTCAGCGTCCTTCATCCAATGGGCTATGACGCCTTCGGCCAGCCCGCCGAGAACGCGGCGATCAAGCACGATACCGACCCTGCTAAATGGACCTATGCCTGTATCGACCAGATGCGCACGGAGCTCAAGCGCATGGGTTTCTCCTACGATTGGGACCGCGAACTGGCGACCTGTGATAAAGAATATTACCGCTGGAACCAGTGGATCTTCCTGAAGATGGCCGAGTGCGGGCTCGCTTATAAAAAAGCGTCGCCGGTGAATTGGTGCCCGAGTTGCGAGACGACGCTGGCGAACGAGGAGGTCATTCAGGGCGAATGCTGGCGGTGCAAGTCCGAGGTGACCCAGAAAGACCTTGAGCAATGGTACTTAAAGATCACGCAATACAATGAAAAACTCCTCGAGGACTTGAAGCAGCTCGAATACTGGCCGGCGCGCGTCATTGCGATGCAGGAGAACTGGATCGGCAAGAGCTACGGCGTCAATATCCATTTCAAGCTCAAAGGTGAAGGCGATGTCATTACTGTTTTCACGACGAGGCCCGACACGATCTTCGGTGCGACCTACGTGGTGCTTGCGCCCGAGCATCCGCTTGTCGAGGGGTTGATCAAGGGTGCCGAGAATGAGCGCGAGATCAGGAAATTTATCGACGAGGTCGCGAAGGAAACCCGCAGCGCGCGTGTGACGGGCGAGGCGGGCAAGGGCGGCGTGTTTACCGGGCGCACCGCGGTGAATCCCGTCAACGGTGAGGCCATTCCGATCTGGATCGCGGATTATGTCTTGATGGAGTACGGTACGGGCGCGATCATGTCGGTGCCGACGCACGACCAGCGCGATTTTCTTTTTGCGAAGGAGCACGGGCTGCCGATGCGTATCGTGATCAGCGACCCGCAAAATCCTGAGATGACCGTTAAGAACATGGCCTGCGCGTATGAGGAGGAAGGCGCGCTCGTTAATTCTGCGCAGTTCGACGGGGTCAACAGCGACGAGGCGATTGAAGCGATCGGTAAGTGGATGGAGCAGGAAGGCACCGGCGAGATGACTGTCCATTGGCGCCTGCGCGACTGGCTGATCTCGCGCCAGCGGTACTGGGGAACGCCGATCCCGTTCATTTATTGCGACGCGTGCGGGACGGTTCCGGTTCCCGAGGGCCAACTACCCGTCGAGCTTCCCGAGAATATTAAAATTACCGGCGAGGGCGGAAGTCCGCTGGATCATTGCGCCGAGTTCATCCATGTGGCGTGCCCGAAGTGTGGCGCGCAGGCCCGTCGGGAAACCGATACTATGGCGACGTTCTTCGACTCGTCGTGGTATTATCTGCGGTATTGTTCGCCGAAGGACGGCGGCAATGTCTTCGACAAAGCCGAAGCGGCCTATTGGATGACCGTTGACCAGTACATCGGCGGCATCGAACACGCGATCCTGCATCTTCTCTATTCTCGTTTTTTCACGAAATTTTTTAAGGATCTCGGGCTTGTCGATTTCGACGAGCCGTTCCATCGGCTGCTGACGCAGGGCATGGTGCTCAAGGACGGCGAGGTCATGTCGAAGTCGAAGGGCAATACTGTCGATCCCGATTCAATCATCGCAAAGTACGGCGCGGATTCGCTGCGGCTGTGCATTTTATTTGCCGCGCCGCCCGAGGATCAATTGGAGTGGAGCAACGGGGCCGTCGAAGGCGCCTGGAAGTTCCTGAACCGCATCTGGAATCTTGTCGAGAAACGTTACAAGGCCGTTGCGCAAGGTTCGGATGCTCCTCTGGGCGGGCAGGACAAGGATCTGGAGCGTGACCGCAACGCGACGATTAAAAAAGTGACGGAAGATATCGCGGAGGGCTACAAGTTCAACACGGCGATCAGTAGCATGATGATCCTGATGAACAAGGTCGATAAATATAAAGTCGAAGAGGGCAGCGATCAGGCCCAGGGCGTTTTAAACAGGACGGTCGGGTCGATCGTGTTATTGCTTTCGCCGTTTGCGCCGCACATATGCGAGGAGCTGTGGCAGAAGATGGGCGGACAGGAGGCGAGCGTCGTCGAGGTTCCGTGGCCGCAATATAGTGAAGAGGCCCTCAAGCAGGATACCGTCCAGATTATCGCCCAGGTCAACGGCAAGCTGCGCGGAAAATTCGACATTGGCGTTGAGAGCAGCGAGGAGGAGGTCAAAGAACTTGTCCTTGCTGATAAGAAGATCCAGGAATTCGTCCAGAACAAACCCGTCAAGAAATTCATTTACGTCCCCCGTAGACTCGTCAATCTCGTCGTCTAACCCAAACTGACCCCCGGGGTCAGTTTGGCAAGGGTGTCCCCAATATTTGTTTACAAACAAGCCGGATTGATATATATTAAGGAATCTTTTTCCTCCTTTCCCCGAAGGTTTCCCCTGAATGATCTAAACAATGTTTCATCTTACTAAACAGGAAAGAACGGTTCTGTCTTTGTTTGTTCTGGTGGCCCTCCTGGGGTCTGTCTTGAAATGTGCATTCGCGCGCTACCCAACTCTCGTCGATATTGTCAACCTGATCGACAGCGACCGGATCTACAGGAAGGTTGACCTCAACACGGTTTCCGTCGAGGAACTTGTCGACATTCCCTATATCGGCGAATACACGGCGTCCAATATTGTTCGCTACCGCCGGGACCATGGCCCGTTTTCGTCGATCGAACAGATCAAGAACGTCAAGGGCATCCGGGACAAAAACTACGAACGGTTCTATAAATATTTATGCGTCCGTTAACCAAGCTGAACCAAACTGACCCCGGGGGTCAGTTTGGTTGTTATTAGAGGAAAAAGAAATGATAAGGAAAGATTTATTAATAACAGGCGAATGTTATCACGTTTTTAACAAAAGTATTGCTAGTTATAGGATTTTTAATGTCGATTCTGAATATCAGAGGATGGTTCATTCCTTGCGGTATTATCAGTTCGATAATCGTGATTGCAACTTTGCGAATTTTACTCGATTTAAAAAAGTTGAAAGAGAAGGATTTTACAGAAGCTTGGGATTGAAAAATGCGCATCATGATAAGTTAGCTGAAATTATTGCATATTGTATTATGCCGACGCACATTCATTTGATCCTGAAGCAATTGCAGGATAATGGTATATCAGTTTTCATGGGAAATGTTCTTAATAGCCATGCGCGGTATTTCAATAGAAAGTATAGAAGGCTTGGACCGCTTTGGGTCGGAAGGTTTAAGGGGGTGTCCGTTGAAAATGATGAGCAGTTGTGGCACTTGAGCAGATATGTTCATTTAAATCCAACAACAACAGAGCTAGTGAGAAAACCGCAGGATTGGCCGTACTCTTCTTATCGGGAATACCTTGATATGGTTGATAAGAAGGAAAGGATTTCTCGATGGGAAGATCTTATAGAAACGAGACCTTCCGAATATAAAAAGTTTGTGAACGATCAGATTGGCTATCAAAAAGAATTGGGAATTATCAAAAGTTTAATGCTTGATTAACCATAAACTGACCCCCGGGGTCAGTTTATGGTTCACGGGTAATAACTATGACTACACATCGGCCGTTTTTATATGTCGCGGGGGCGTACAGTTTGGGGATTGCGCTGAGCGAATACGTGCGGCTTCCGCTGAGTTATAGTTATCTTTTGATCTTCGCGCTGTTGCTCGTCGGTGCGGGCCTGTCAAAGAATAAAGTTTTCTCGACGGGGCTTCTGCTGCTGGCGATCGCCGGTCTCGGGATCGTCGCCACACAGGGGCGCGGGCACGTGCCC
>DAOWBD010000169.1 GCA_030634235.1 Candidatus Omnitrophota bacterium
ACGAATATCATCAATATCAATCCCGACGACATTATCCCGATCCGGTTTACCCAGAAACGATTCCAATATTTAACGACGACTCTTCTTAAGATCCTATTTTTGTTATGGATCTTCGGGTATTATCAAGCGATTTCGCTGCGCAGTTATTATGATTTCGAGAAGTATGAACTCAAGAGCGAATTTGGAGGTATTTCCCAAAGGAGCTATCCCGACAAGGCCGTCGATTTTCTTGTCGAGAATAAGATAAAAGGCAATTTCTTCAATGATTTTAATTCCGGGGCCTATCTTCTGGGCCGGACGCATCCTGATATCAAGGTGTTTATCGACGGGCGGACCGAGGTGTACGGCGGAGATTTCTTCCGGAAGTACCGGGACATATGGGATCACGGGAATGTTGAGTTGTTCGAGGATGTTGTCAAGCAGTATCAGATCACGGGGGCCTTGCTGAATTCTTCGCGGCAGTTCATTCCGAAGAAGATCTTGAAGTATCTCTATGAGCATAAGGATTGGAAGGTTGTTTATTTCAATTATGATTCTGTTATTTTTCTTAAAAATGTCGAGGCAAACAGGGGGACCATTGAACGCTTCGAGATCGACCTGGCGCAATGGGAGGCTCCGAAATCAAATTTATTTAAGATTGGAACGCTGCGCGTTCGCCCATACCAGCCTTATTACAGGGCGTATACGTTAGAATCCCTTGGCATTGATGGGGCGGCTTTGAGGGAGCTGGAAGAAACGATTCGTATCGATCCTTTTTATGCCGACGCGCATGACCTCATCGGTAAGATCTATGCCGGACGGGAAGAGTACAACAAGGCATTCGAACATTTTCGCATTGCCGTGACGGCGTCACCGCGGAATAAAGAGATGCGGCATAATCTGGCATTGTCCTATTTTGACCTGGGAGAATATGAAGGGGCGGTCAGGCAGTATAAGACTATTACGTCGATGTGGCCCCGTGATCCTAAAGGGTATTTTCTTATGACGAAAAACTATGTGATGGATGAAAAATATGATCAAGCGATAGAGGTGCTAAAGCAGGCTCATCAGTTGAGCCCTCAGGATGTGAAGGACCCTCTTGAGCTCGGTGACATGATGTTCGAGCGCAAGGCCTACCCGGAAGCGAAGGCGGCCTATTTGATGGCGCTAGAGACGGGCAAAGAGCCGGAAAATGTTCATCAAAAGATGGGATTCTTGTTGCTGGCGATGGGGGAGAAGGCCCAAGCTAAAAAGGAATTTGAAAAGGTTTTAGCGGTTACGCCGGAGAACGAGGAGGCCAAGGAAGTATTGAAGGATCTGGACTAAATTCTCGTCGGAATTATTTCTTAGGAGTGTGTTTTAAAATCCCTGTTGAAAAAATGAAAGAGTCGGCTTATAATGAACTCTTTAAATAACCAATCCATTTAAGAAGAAAGATCAACGCATGGTTGAGGTACTGACCTTTATTTTGGCAGGTGGACGGGGCGAGCGCTTAGACCCTCTGACGCGGGACCGGACGAAACCGGCGGTTCCTTTCGGCGGGATCTATCGCATTATCGATTTCACCCTGAGTAATTGTATCAATTCCGGACTGCGGCGCATCTATGTCCTGACCCAATATAAATCATTCTCCTTACAAAAGCATTTGCTCGCCGGATGGGATGTTTGTTCCAACCAGCTTGGCGAGTTCATCGATGTTATTCCCGCTCAGCAACGCATCAGCGCCGACTGGTATAAAGGAACGGCCGACGCGATTTACCAGAATATCTACGCGATCCAGGATTGTGATCCTGAATTGATTCTCATCCTGTCAGGGGACCATATTTATAAAATGGATTACCGGGAAATGATCCGTCTTCATAAAGAGAAGAATGCCGACGTGACCGTTGCTTGTGTAACGATGCCGAAGGAGAATTCGGCCCATCTCGGGGTCATTGAAGTCGATAAGAACAACTACGCGCTTGGCTTTCAGGAAAAGCCCGAGAAGCCGAAAACGATCCCCGGTAAATCCAATGAGATCTATGCCTCAATGGGAATCTATCTATTTAACAGCGAGGTTCTTCTTAAAGAGTTGGAATTAGATGCCAAGTCTTCATCATCGGAAAATGATTTTGGAAAGAACGTGATCCCTCAAATGCTCAAGAATAAGAAAAAAGTTTATGTTCATAATTTTGTCGACGGCAAAGGCAAGCCAAAATACTGGAGGGATATAGGAACGCGCGATGCCTATTATCAGGCGAATATGGACCTGCTGGACAGCGAGCCTGAATTCAATCTGTTCGACCGGTCGTGGCCTATGCGGACCTACCACGAACAGTATCCTCCGATCAAGATGGTCAGTACCTCATCGGGAACAGGATCGCTTGTTAATTCGATGGTTGCCGGGGGGTGCGTGATCCGAGGCGGATTAGTGGAGCATTCTATTTTGTCGTCAAATGTAAAAATCCATGATAGGGCGGAGGTAAAGAATTCAGTTCTCATGGAAGGTGTTGTTGTCGGCGAGGGGGCCAAAATCCAAAACGCGATCATCGATAAAGAAGTCATTATCCCGCCGGG
>DAOWBD010000149.1 GCA_030634235.1 Candidatus Omnitrophota bacterium
CGACTTAAGATAATAAGATTTCAAAGATCAAAGAAAACAGGCACTTACGTGCCCGTCGAAGTAGACAGAATATACCTGAATAACCTTGCATTGTCAAGTCTTTTTATGCAATAAGTTTCAGAAATCTGCAAATAGTCTGCGATGGGGCTTTCCCCACGGTTTTCATGCGGCTCTAAAGGCCGCTGAGAACGGCATTGCGCATGATTTGAGTCTTGTCCTCGTCGGGCAATGACGCATCCTGAATCACGGCTATGGATTGGGGAACATTTTGATTGGCTGGAAAATCACTGCCGAAGAGGACATGTGAGGCGTCAGTTACCTCTAAAGTGCACTGCAGCGCAGCCTTCGATTTCGTTCCGCTCATATCAAAATACAAATTCCGGAAATAATCACCCGGCAATTTAGAAAGATCTTTTACAAAATTCCTTTTACGCAACATCATGTAGGTATTATCAAACCGCTCCCGGACGAATGGCAGGACGCCGCCATAATGTGCAAATATGAATTTTACTTCCGGGAACTTCAAGAATGTTCCGGACATTATCATTTTGCCAATACACATAGAAACATCAAAAACGTATTCCAAAACAGGCGTTAATAAGGGATCCTTTACCCGGTCTTCCCCAATTGGATTCATGATCTGCGGATGAATATGAATGGGCGTCTTTGTGTTTTGAGCAAATTCATAAACTTCGTGAAAATATTCATCATCCAGATACTTGCCATCATAACTCGAGGCGACCGAAATTACTTTTAAATTCAAATCCTGAAAAATCCTTAATTCACGCGACAATGCTTTTTTATCATCCGGTGGAAGAATTCCGGCGCCGATCAAACGATCATTGTGCTGTGCCGTTAATTTTCCGATCTCCTGATTATAGACCGCGGCAAGCTTTCCCCAGCCCCCCATATTTAAATGGGCATCGCTCGTCGGGTAAAGTAAAAGAGCCTTCTCAATTCCGCATTCATCCATAAGGGACAATTGCCGATCGACGTCGGACCATGCGACCTTAAAGAACGCAGTATTCTCCGCTACAGCCGGCGGCATGTAGTGGCTATGCGCATCAATAATATTTGACATAAATTTTTTTAAATCATTCTATTTTCAACAAGAACTTCTTCGACCTTGGTCAGCGCGGCTTTCAAGTCCTTAAAGATCTGGACGTTGATCGAAACGCCTTTTGCCGTCGGGACCATGTCTTCCGATCCCTGCGTCATTGTCCAGGTGCGGATATCGACGAGATCATTTCCCTTGAACTCGCGCACACCCACGCGGATCTCCTGGAACTTGTTCTTCTTGAATGTCGCAATTGTTTTGTCCATGTGCCTTCTCCTTGTTTATTTAGCCTGTTGTTGCGCGTAATCAATTACGGGTTTTGTCCAAGGCGTCTGTTGATTAATGACCGCCAATTCTAACGGACAGGCGTTCGCCGGTACCGATAATGCAAACATGACCATATCGACAACAGAGTCCACCGACATCAAGCGGTCTTTCTGATCCTGCGTGATATCATTTAATTTATCGGTCAGGTCTGTAGCGACAACGCCGGGTAAGATCGACGTGATCTTAATACCATGGTCGCGCATTTCCCAGAAAAGCCCTTTGAGGAAGGCGCGCAATCCGACTTTGATCGAGCTATACGTGACAAACGTGCGTGGAACAGGATCGACCAAAGTTGAGCCCGAGACCATGTTAATGATCGCCCCGCTCTTTTTCGCGATCATCTCAGGAATAACTAAACGGATCAGCCTCACGTATCCCAAATAGTTCGTATTGACCAATCGTTCAAGATCCTCGATCGGCTGCTTATCGAAAGGATACTGGCTTGATACGCCGGCATTATTCACTAAAATATCAATGTTGCCCAATTGTGTTTTCGCCGCCTCATACAGTTTTATTAGGTCATCCAGTTGGCTGACATCGGTCGAAACCCCAATGACTTTGCCGCTTGCCTGCCCCTGGATCTCGGCAACCGTTTTATCCAAGGTTTCCTGATTGCGCGCAGCAATAAGAATATTGACCCCCTCCTGCGCGAGTTTCAGCGCGACCGCTTTGCCGATGCCGCGGCTTGCGCCCGTAATAATTGCGTTCTTTCCTTTTAAATTCATCACTGGTCCCTTTCTTATATAATCCTGTAAGGGCGATTCATGAATCGCCCCTGCATATTTAATTCTGAGGAATTACTTTCCTCAATACAAACGACAGCAATAACATCAAAATTCCAATGACAAGAAATGTTAACCCGAAACTTTTTTCGACAAAGAATGCGCTTACCGAAAAACCGATCCCGCCACTAATAAACCGTACTGATGAATTCAGGCTAGCGATCATCGGGCGATCCTCATCGGGAAAATCTGTTAGGACCGTTGAAAGCCCGTTGTGCCCGACCGTCCAGCAGGTTGAAACAAGTGCGATGACCAGTCCAAGAAGGATTGCGGGATACGTCCCGAACAAAAGCATGATTCCGAGCGACAAGCCCAAGATCCCGGCGCGGCAGGACACCAGCCTTCCCTTTTTATCCGACAAAACTCCGCCGAGTAACTGTCCGAACATTCCGCCTAATGCCGCAATAATAAAATAGATGCTAATTTGAAATTGTGTGAATTGATAAACGCGGCTTAAATAGATCCCATACCATTTGTGCACGCCATGATAAAGGAAGCTGATCGCGAAAATAAATATAAAGACATTACGGATCTTAACGTTCTGTAGCGCGCGCAGATAATTCACATGACCGACATGCACGCGGCTCAAGTGTTCCGATCCAAATGCCATGAATCCGATCGCCAGTAGAACGCTTAACATCGACGGAACGAAAAATAACCATTGCCATTTTGCCACACCGCTCAGGGCGATCCCTGCCAGTGAAGCGATAAACGCGCAACTGAAAAATCCGCCGACGAGCCGGCCGCGTATGCGTTTCTCAAAGAGCTCACCAATGATCATCAATCCTAGGGGGATCGCGCTTGCTGCGGTTATTCCCATCAGAACACG
>DAOWBD010000100.1 GCA_030634235.1 Candidatus Omnitrophota bacterium
CACGCAAGTGCCTGATTCCGAGTTCGGGATCGACGTTGATACGGTTGTCATCGCAACCGGCCATAGCCCTAATTCCCTGATCGCAAAAAATGTTTCCCACCTTAAGGTTAACAGCGACGGGACGCTGAAGGTCAATGAGAAAACCGGGATCACCTCGTTGCCCGGCGTTTTTGCCGCCGGGAATGTCCGGACGAATGCCGGGCCCGTGGTTGAAGCGATTGCGTCCGGAAAAAAAGCTGCTGAAGAAATAGATGATTATTTGAAGGTGAGGCGAGAAGGATGAGCGAGCGCAAGACGGTGGACTACATTCAGAAGAAGAAGGAGGAAGGCCGGAAGATCACGATGCTCACGGCCTATGATTATCCGCTGGCGTCGCTGGTCGACGCGGCTGGCGTCGACATGATCCTCGTTGGGGATTCTCTGGCCAATGTGGTGCTGGGGCTCGACTCGACGACGGAAGTCGGGATGGTCGAGATGATCCATCATGCGAAGGCGGCCAACCGGGCAGTCAAACAGGCGCTTTTGATCGGGGATATGCCTTTTGAATCTTACCAATCCGACAGCGACCGGGCCGTCGACAATGCTCGCCGGTTCATTGACGAAGCTGGATGCAATGCCGTGAAGCTTGAATGGTTCGACCGGTGCCTGGAGGTTACTGAGAAGATCGTCAAGGCCGATATTCCGGTCATGGGGCACGTCGGGCTTACACCTCAGACGGCCGAGCAATTAGGCGGCTTTAAGGTTCAGGGAAAGGACGCGGACTCGGCGAGAAAAATTATCGAATATTCCAGGGCCCTCCAAGAGCGCGGGGTTTTCAGTATTGTTCTCGAATGTATTCCGTCCCAGATCGCTGCGATCATTACCGGACAACTCACGATTCCGACGATCGGTATCGGCGCCGGCGAACATTGCGACGGACAGGTTTTAGTGACGCATGATCTTTTGGGCCTTTTTGACCGGTTCAAACCGAAATTCGTCAAACAGTACACAGATCTAAGCGCCTCGAGTTTAGAGGGTATTAAACATTTTTGCAAAGAGGTCGAAGAAGGGACGTTTCCGGACCATCTCCATAGCTATTCGATGAATTCCGGGGAACTTGCCAATTTAAAAGTAGGAAAGTGATATGAAGAAATATCCTTTTTGCGCTGAAGAGATTCAGGAGGACGCGATCAAGTGCCGGTTCTGCAGTGAATTCCTTGGCTTCTATTGATAGCTATTATGATGTTCTGCAGGGGAGCTATTAAGCGATGTCGCGAAAACAGATCGACCCTACCAAACGCACGTCATGAAAAAAAATAAACCTGAACTTTTATGCCCCGCGGGAAACTGGGCCTCGCTGATCGCTGCCGTCGAGAACGGCGCCGATAGCGTCTATTTTGGGGTTAAGGGCATCAACATGCGCCAGATGGCCGGCAATTTCGAGATTTCCGAGATCCAAAAGGTAGCGTCATATTTGCATGAACACGGGAAGAAAGGATATCTCACGGTCAATACGATCGTGATGAATAATGAGCTCGATAAGGTCAGGCAGATCTTAGAGGAAGCCAAAGGCGCCGGCATTGACGCGGTGATCCTCTGGGACCTCGCGGCCTTCGCGATGGCTAAGGAACTTGGTTTGACGATTCATGTCTCGACGCAAGCGAGCATATCGAACATCAAGGCCCTGGAATTTTATGCGGGCCTCGGGGCCGAGCGCGTGGTTTTAGCGCGTGAATGCACGCTCGCGCAAATTCGCGAGATCAAGGGGCAGGTCAAAGAAAAAAATATTACCTGCGCTATTGAGACGTTTATCCATGGCGCGATGTGCCTGTCGATCTCGGGCCGGTGCTTCATGGCGTATTATACTCATGGACAATCCGCTAACCGGGGGGAATGCACGCAGCCTTGCCGTCGGGAATATCAGATTAAGAGCGTCGAGGGCGACGAGAGCTTTGTTGTCGGGCAGGATTATGTGATGAGCCCGAAGGACCTGTGCTCGATCGATTTTATCGACGATCTGATCAATGCCGGCATTGATTCTTTTAAAGTGGAAGGGCGGATGCGCTCGCCCGAATACGCGCGCGTTGTCGCGCAGGTTTACCGCGAGGCTATTGACGCTCATGTTGACGGTCGTCTGAATGATGGCCTTAAAGCGTCGATGAAAGAGCGCTTGGCCGAAGTTTATAACCGCGGGTTTTCGACCGGCTTTTATTTCGGCGAGCCCGACAGCGCCAAGAGCGATCAATTAGGGCATGTGTATGAAAAGGTCTTTGTGGGCGAAGTGAAGAAATATTACAAGAAGATCAGCGTCGCGGATATTCTTGTGAGGACAGGAAGTCTCAAAAAGGGCGAAGAAATCCTGGTCATCGGCAAAACGACCCCGGCTTGCATGGCGACGATTGAAGAGATGCAGCAGGAGAAGAAGCCCGTGAATGAGGTCGGTAAGGGCCAGCATGCAGGCATCAAGCTTCCCTTTAAGGTGAGCGTGCGGGACAAAGTCTTCCTCTGGAAAAAGAAAGAGGAGAAGGCCGGATCATGAAGGAAGTCGACATGTACAAGCCTCTGAAGAAAGTATTAAAAGCAAAGGGGTATACTGTGCATTCTGAAGTGGAGAGCCTTGATGTCATGGCCCAAAAGGGCGATGAACTGTTAATCGTCGAGATGAAAACAAGTTTCAATTTGCATCTGATCTATCAACTCATTGAACGCCTGAAGATCACGGATCAAGTGTATGCCTATGTCCCCTTGGGAAAAGGGGGGCGATGGCCCAAATCTTACAAAAAGATGTGCGCTCTCCTCAAGCGCCTGCACTGCGGACTGATCACATTAGATCAACATACGCAAAAAAAAGTTATTATAGAGTTTGAGCCCGGCCCTTTTAGCCCCCGAAAAAATTATGGAAAGAAACGATTGGCTTTAAACGAATTTGAAGGCCGGAGCATTGATCTCAATCAAGGAGGAAGCACCAAAGAATTATTATTTACGGCGTATAAAGAAAAGGCGATCCGCGTCGCGATGTATTTGTTTGAACATGGGGTATCCTCGACGCAGGATATCAAAGAGAATCTTGATATCAAGACCGCCGGGGACATTTTGAACAGGAACTATCAGGGCTGGTTTGAGCGGGTTAAGAGAGGCCTGTATCAATTAACCCCTGAATTTGAATTCTTTCGTATAAAGTACCAGAAAGAAATAAAGCAGCTATGGCGGTGACATAACAATAAAAAAGGAGGATGGATATGGAAGAGCAAGAGATCGGTGTGGTGGATCATTTCTTCGACAAGATTTCTGTCGGAATGATCAAGCTAAGCGGTGAACTTAAAGTAGGAGACACGATTCATATCATAGGGAAACAGGCGGACTTTTCTCAAGAGGTCGAATCAATGCGCATCGAGTTCGATAACGTGGATGAGGCCAAAGAAGGGGATAAGGTCGGCATAAAAGTTGCCGAATCTCTGCATGCCAACGATAAAGTGTATAAAGTCATTGCTTAATTATTAAGGTGCGTTATACGGCCCCAGAACGAGTGGAGATGATTTCTAAAATGAAAATTTTAAAGCGAACAAACATGATTCAAGTTTTGGCAGTATTATTCTTAATAGGTGGCAATGGCTTAGTTGCCAGCAGTATTTTTGCTCAAGGGTATGACCGCGCAGAAGCCTATTTTGACAGGGGGATGGAATATTATCTTGATAAAGACTATAAGAAATCTGTCGAATATCTTAATAAGGCGGTTGATTTGAACCCGAATGACGCTGAAGCCTATGCGACAATGAGCGTTGCCTACAGCTACTTGGGAAAATATAACGAAGCAATAGCGGCTGCAAAGAAATCTGTTAACTTGGATCCGAATAATGTTTTTAACTATAATGAACTTGGGATGGCTTATCGTTTATCGGGAAATTATGAAAAAGCCTTAGACGCCTATAACAAGGCCGTTAGTTTAAATTCTTCATTTGGTGATTATAACGGATTGGGCCTTGTCTATAGTGCGATGGGGGAAGAGGAGGAAGCTATTTTTTCCTATCAAAAAGCCCTGAAGGATGGCCTGGCGGAGGAAGGAGAAGTCTATTTGAACTTAGGGACATCATACAAAAAACTTGGCCAAAACACGGATGCGAAAGAATGTCTTTTGAAGGCAAAGGGTATTTTTGTACATATCAAAAAAGACGAAAAAGTCTTAGAGGCAGATAGACTGCTTGAAACGATACGCGAGTAAACAAGATAAGGTAACATTACACGTTCCCAGACTTCTGTATAAGGAATTGAACAGTTCTTTTGGTCGGACTGTTATACTTTGTCTAAGGTTTAAGAGCAGATGTAAATAGGTTTTATTGAAGGGCAACTCATTAATTTGGGTTGCCATTTTTTAGTTGTCGCAAATTTGTCGGAGTTCCGGGGTTCCGGGGGCGTGTGCCCCGGATCCTTGGCATTTAAGTTACTATCAGTACTTTGTTAAAAATAGTTTAGCTCTTATCGCGATGGAGAGGGGAATTCTTCAAAAAACATACGAAGACAAAGCGAGTGGAAACAGTTCTCCCTGGGTTCTTTGAAAAGAAGGCTAAGAATTACAAAATGATTAAGAA
>DAOWBD010000168.1 GCA_030634235.1 Candidatus Omnitrophota bacterium
CAAGAGGTGGTGCCCAAAGATGAAGAAGTTTATTTTCGGGCAAAGAAGCGGGATTTATATCATTGATTTGGAAAAAACAGTCCTGTGCCTTAATGAGGCAAGGGACTTTATACGTGATATTACGGCTAGAGGTGGAAAAGTCCTGTTCATCGGAACCAAAAAACAATCTCAAATGATCATCGAGGAAGAGGCCGTTAAATCCGAAATGTTTTTTGTCAAGAACCGGTGGTCAGGGGGCCTTTTAACGAATTTCCAAACAGTAAAGAAATCACTCGATCGGATCAAAGAGATTGAACGGATGCAGGACAATGGCATTTGGGAAAACTTAAAAAAGAAGGAGATTGCGAGCATTACAAAGGAACGGGACAAACTTCTTTTTAATTTCGGCGGCGTGCGTGAAATGAAGGAAATGCCGCAGGCGGTTTTTGTTGTTGATCCTAAGAAAGAAGATATCGCTGTCCGTGAGGCCCATAAGCTGGGCATTCCGATCATTGCGATTATCGACACAAATGGCGATCCTGATCTTATTGATTATCCGATTCCCGGCAATGATGATGCGCTGAAATCCATTCGGATTATTACGAATTTAGTTGCGGAAAGTATTCGTGAAGGCCGAAAAGAATTTGTTTCGAGCGAAACAATTAAGAAACAATCCGCGCAAAAGCAGGAAGCATCCCAAAACAGTACTGCTGTAGAAGCTCCTGTAGTTCCAGCACCTACAAAAAATTAAATCAATAGATATCGTTGTGCTATAGATACGATAGAGTAGAAAGGATAGTTCCATGGAAATAACAGTTGATGCGATTAAAGAGTTGCGCGAGATGACATCGTGCGGTGTGATCGAATGTAAGAATGCGCTTGAAGAGGCCGGCGGTGATATGGATAAAGCGAAGAAGATTCTCCAAAGAAGAGGGCTTGAGCTTGCGGCAAAAAAGGGCGGACGGGCGGCTAAAGAAGGACGCGTCGAAGCGTATATCCATCAAGGAGCAAAGATCGGCGTTATTGTTGAGGTCAATTGTGAAACGGATTTTGTCGCCAGGAATGAGAACTTCTGTCAATTCACAAAAAATATTGCCATGCACATTGCGGCAGCGAATCCGAAGTACGTAAAAAAGGAAGATATTCCTGAAGATGTCTTAGCCGAAGAGAAAGACAAAGAGGCCTTCATTAAAGAGAAATGCCTCATCGAGCAGCCGTTCGTGAGGGACCCGAAAAAGACGATCCAAGACTGCATTAATGAGTTGGTCGCGAGTATTGGGGAAAATATTTTTGTCAGCCGTTTTATCCGCTACAAGGTTAACGAAGTTGAATAAAAAACCCATCTATAAGAGCATTCTTCTTAAGCTTAGCGGTGAGGCCTTGCTTGGAAACCAGGCTCATGGTATTGATGCCGAGATTTGCGCTTCATTTGCCGAGCAGATCAAGGAAGTCCGCGCGTTGGGGACGAAAGTCGCGCTTGTTGTCGGCGCGGGCAATTTTTTCCGGGGTCAAGTCGAGTCGAAACGTTTTGGTCTTGATCAATCTGTTGCGGATTACATGGGGATGTTAGCGACGGTCTTAAACGGTCTTGCCCTGCAGAATGCTTTGGAGCAGATCGGCGTTCCCACGCGCGTTATGACCGCCATTCAGATGTCCGCGATCGCCGAGCCGTATATCCGTCGAAGAGCGTTGCGCCATTTGGAAAAGAACCGTGTCGTGATTTTTGTCGCCGGGACCGGGAATCCTTATTTTACAACCGATACCGCTGCCGCCTTGCGCGCCAAAGAGCTAAATTCTGATGTAATCTTGAAAGCGACTAAGGTTGATGGTGTTTATTCGGCGGATCCAATGAAGGTCAAGAGTGCTAAAAAGTATACGAAGATCAAGTTTATTGACGCGCTAAAGAAGAATCTAAAGATTATGGATGCGACGGCGATCAGCATGTGCATGGAGCATAATCTACCTATTGTTGTTTTTAGCTTATTGAAAAAGGGCAATATCAAGAAGGTTGTTCTTGGGGAAAAAATCGGAACGGTCGTCCAGTAAGGAGCGAAAAAATGAGCGTGAAAGAGATCCTAAAAGAAACTGAAATGAAAATGAAGAAGGGGGTTGAATCGGCAAAGCGCGAGTTTTCGGAGGTCCGCACCGGTCGGGCGCATCCAGGACTCATTGAGGGGTTGCATGTTGATTATTTTGGCACAATGACACCTTTCAAACAGTTGGCTTCCATCTCAACGCCGGATTCCCGCACCGTAATCATCCAACCGTGGGACCCGACAGTGATTTCAGGAATCGAAAAAGCGATCTTTGGTTCTAATCTGGGAGTTACACCGTCAAATGACGGGAAGGTCATTCGCTTGTCAATTCCGCCCTTGTCTGAGGAACGGAGGCATGAGCTCGCAAAGGTTGTCAAGGAAATGGCGGAAAAATCCCGGATTTCTTTAAGGACGGTTCGCCGGGATGCAAACGATAAATTAAAAAAGCTTCAAAACGACAAAGTAATTTCCGAGGATGATCATTTTAAGGGCCATGAGGATGTTCAGAAGTTAACGGATAAATATATCAAAGAAGTCGATGAGATGCTTG
>DAOWBD010000065.1 GCA_030634235.1 Candidatus Omnitrophota bacterium
AGATATATCTCAACAATCGGCTTCTTATCTAATAATGATCCAAGCATGAAAACTATTCCCCTAATTATTTCACTGCGTTTTTTCTGTCCCGCGCGCGGGTATCAAATACGATAAATTTGATCTGCTGTCACACGCCAAGGATCAGGCCGTTGCCGTCGAACGGCACCGTTAGGGAAGGGCCGATCATCGACGAGCGCAGATGCGAGTGGCCGTTGCCGTCGCCCCAGGCCTCGTCATGATTGTAGTGCCCGGACGGGATCAACTTGTCGAAGATCTCGCCGATATCCTCAACGAGGCCGGGCTCGAATTCGCAGGTCGTGACCGCTCCCGTCGATCCTATCACAGAGATGTTCGCGAGCCCCTCGCCAAGGCCCGCTGTCTTTAATTTTTCTTCCACCTCGGAGGTAATGTCGATCACATCGGCATTGCCCTCCGTCGATAACTGAATATATTCTATTTTGACGGTCATTAAGATCCTCCTGTCGATGCCTGTTTTTTTATTTTACCTTGCTGCCCAGCGCGACATCCCTGTCCGGCGAGAGAACAGAAATACCGTTCTCATCGGAGGCCGCGAGGATCATGCCCTGCGATTCTTCGCCGCGGATCGTTGCCGGCTCTAAGTTCGCCGCGATCACAACGCGCCGCCCGACTAATTCCTCGGGCGCGTAGCTTAAGCGTATGCCGGCGACTAATTGCCGCTCTTGTGTTCCCGTGTCGACCTTCATCACATAAAGCCGGTCGGCATTCGGATGTTCCCGCACTTCTTTCACTTGAGCAACGATCAGTTCAAGCCTCATAAATTCTTCGATAGTAATCATGAATGTTCCTTTCCTGTTGATTCCGCCGTTGCAGCCATAACGCGCCAACGGATAAAATGCACACTAGACAGCCTTGAAATTGAGATTATTTTACCATAGACAACATCACTTGCAAAGGCAGGACTTCCGAGCGGGGCCATGCCGGGAAAGAACAACACGAGAAGATAAGATCACCGAAAAAGCGATCGGCAGAAGACTTTTGCGACTTCCGGCGCAGAAAACCGGACGGAGGTCGGAACAAAGCATCCGTGCGTGCAGTCGCAGGTATGTTGCGCGGTCGCCGCGCGCACGCCATCGAACGCCACATCCTGGAGGGCCGCGTTCACATCGTAACCAAAATCTTGAACCGAAACCTTCTCGTCATGCAGCTCGCAAGCAGCCAGCGTCCCGTCGGGATAGACAACGGCCATCCTCCGCGCGGCACAGCAGCGAACAGGCCAGGACTTCCCCGAGAGGAAGTTGCCATAGGCGATATCGAAATTGTTCAGGCTAAAGGCCGTGATCATCCGGTTGAACGCGCGACTCGCGTAAATGCTCGACGAAGTTCCCTTAATCCCGACCAGATAATGTTTGAGATTATCGCGCAAAAAGGCCAGAATATCCTGCGGCACGATGAAATTTCCAGAAGCCATAGCACGCACGGGCTCGAACCAATGATAATCCGGTTTGATGTTTTCCCGGACATGCGCGGCGAGCTCGCGCGACGTCGCGACCGTCTCCGGGGACAGAACGGACACCACTAAAACCCGCAGGCGGGAATTCTTTTTTTTCAGGGACGATAATGCCGCGACGGTCCGCTCGGCATTTTCAAAGGCCCCCTTTAGCCCGCGCAGCTCGTCATGTTTCTCACCGAGCGCGTCGAGCGAAACCTGTATCGACAGGTTGAGATTCGGAAACGCGGCGATTGTTTTCTCGGCAAAGGCAACGATCCTGTCGGTAAAGAATCCGTTCGTCGGAATCTGGACGACTTGCGTTTTGCTGTTAAGGACAAAAGCGCTGATGACATCAAACAGGTCCGCGCGCAGGAAAGGCTCGCCGCCGCCGATCAAAAGGCCCTTGAGAGATTTGAGGTTTTTAGAGATTGTCGTGATCTGCTCGAGGCTGAGCTCGGAGCCACGATTGAGCTCCTCGCTGTAGAAACAGAAACCGCACTTCGCGTTGCAGCGGCTCGTCACGTAAAGGATCAGCGTGTCTAATCCTTTTGGCTTGAAATATTTTCCCGCTTCCCGGGCAAAAAAACTGAGCTCTTCCATAACGGTTCCCCGACGGTTGATCCGCTAAAATATATTGTAGGTCCACAGCGCGGCCCTGTAAAACATATTCGGCAAAACAGAGAGGATCCTTAAACAGATCATGCGAAATTCAAACCGCAAGGGCCGCGTCTTGCGGTCAAAAAGAAAATGCCGCGCCTCGTCGTGCTTGTTGGCATTCAGGCGCTGTATGCCGGCGCGCTGGTAAATGATGGCGACGGCCCTGTTAAAATCGTCGATGCGCGACGGGAACAGTCCCTGCCTCTTATACATATCGGTGAGGATCTTGGTGTTAACGCTCACGTAGCTCTTCCTATTAACAAAATGCCTTCCGTTATTATTGACCCTGTAGAGCATCAGAGGCTCGTTGATCGCGTGCGCCGGATATTTCTCCGCGACCCGCACGAACAGGTCCCAGTCTTCGGAGACATTGATGTCCTCGTTAAAAAGCCCCGCGTCAATCAAAACGCTCTTCTTGAACATCAGCGAGGAAAAGGTCATGTAATTATAGCCGCGCAGGTGATATTCATTGACCTCTTTTCCTGTCGGGAAACCCTTCCTGCCGAAGCCGTGATAGGCGGAATTCGGCTTGCGGGACCTCTTCTCATCAATCAGGTAATAGCCGTCGGTGTAGACCCAAGCGGCTTGCGGGTCGGACAAAAAGACGTTCATCTGCTTCTTGACGATCTCGGGAAACCAAATATCGTCGGAATCAAGAAAGGCGATGAACTCGCCCCTGGCCTTGCGGATGCCGACGTTCCTTGAATATCCCGACCCCCAATTGCTCGAATTGCGGATGATCGTAATCGGATGCTTCTTGGGCACCTCGCTTAAGTCCTCCATCGTCAGAAGCTTGCCGGAGGCGTCATCGACAATGATGATCTCAAGGTTCGGGTAGGTCGTCTCCATGCACGACCGCAACGTTTCATTGATATACCCGAAGTGATTGTAAAAAGGCATCACGACCGAAACCAGAGGCAATCCCTCCCGGCCCGCATTCGATTGTACGTTTGTTTGATCCAAAGTAACGTTCCTTTGCGTTTCTTGGGGGTGCCCATTTCGTTCAGCGATCCCCTCAAACGTCCCATCAATAATTGGGGCTCGAATTCACTTCATGAACACCCCCAAGAAACTTTTAAAGCTTCTATGGAGTACTCATGGAGTGAATTGAACTCCAAGTTCCACAAACATCCTCTAAGAAATCGTCAGCCATCCAGGAGTTCTCTGAACGAAATGAGCGTCCCAAAGGAGACGGCATCCCTCGCCCCAAATGCACCTCATCATACCATTTACGATTAAAAATGTGTAACATTAATGGGTTTTTCATTGGCACAGGCAGGCGTCCGTGATAAACTCAAGTCAATGCAGATTATGGACACAATCAAAAAACTTTTTTCGGCCCTCTCGAAAAGAAAAAAGCCCCTTTTCCTACTGTTGACGCTGGCATCGGGGATCTTCGCACTTTGGCCGTTCCATAATTTCCAGTATTTTCTCGCTCAAGGGGACCACGGCCGAGAGCTCTACTGCTACAAAAAGGCCATGGACGGTGCTGTGTTGTACCGCGATTTCTCGTGGCTTTACGGGCCCTTCTTCCTCTATTATTTCGGAATCTTTCTCAAATTATTCGGAACGACAATACAAAGCATTTTGCTGGCGCAAAACCTTCTTATTTTATCCGTCGGCGTTCTGATCTATCTGATCGGCGCGGTTTTTATCTCGCCGGCCCTTGCCTACATTTGCGCCTTGTGGTATTGGGCCTACCGCGGGGTCGAATTTTTTTACTCTTACCATCACTCCGGCGGCTTAGTCGTGATCCTGACCATCCTTCTATGCACACTGCGCTACGCACGTAAGCCCCGTCGCGCCTATGTCTATTCGGGATTTGCCGGCGTCCTTGTGTTGATACTGACGCGACTCAACATGGGACTGGCGATCTTCGTCGCCTACGTGCTGAGCCTTTTCCTCACGGATCTCTTTAAAAAGGATCCCCTCATAAAACAAAAAGCATTTTCATATATCAAGCTGTCTTTACTCGTCTTGGCTATCTCGACGGCAGTCTACTGGTGCCTAGTCAGCCCCCTGCCGAAATACGTGATCAACCAGACATTTCCTTACACGAAATCGCAACTGGCTGCCGTGGAGGTCAGCATCTTCGGCACGGTCCTGCTCGGATTTAAAACGCTCCTCCGGGCTTTTTCCGCCAACTGGCAAAGAGTGTTTTTGGGCCTCGCCCTTATCCTGTCGATCGTCCAGTTCATCATTTTATGCTCGCGCAAGAAATTACCCAAAGAGGCCCTGACCCGAATCATCGTTATCTACACGTGCCTGACGGTATTTTTGATATTCGCGCTCCACGAGTTTATCGGAAGCGGTGTTTCCTTCAGATTGAACTGGGGCCTTCCCATATTCATGATCATAGTCTTTTATACGATCTATTACCTGATCAGCCTTGGGCCTAAAACTATTTTTACGCCGACGGTCAACATCTACATTTTTCTCGTTTTGTTCTGCGTCGGGTTCATTCAGATCTCGGCCACCCGCAAGATCATTAATTCGTTCAAGGTTCCCGTGCAATTGCTTCATGTCGGAGAGACCAAGATCTACGTCGCCCAGCATCCTCTCTGGATGAGAACGGTCACGGATGCCGTCGGGTACATGAAGCAGCACATCCCCGAAGACGAGAAGATATTCTCGCTTCCCCATGATGCGATCTATTATTTTCTTTCAGGGAGGGACGGCGCCACGCGGCAGCTGGCCCTTTTTGAGCACACGCACATCCCGGAGGAACAGGAGCTTAAAATCATCGCCGACCTTGAGCAACATCAGGTCCGGTGGGTCGTTATCTCAAGCCGTGTCAGGTCGCTGGAATTCGGCATGGGCACCTTCGGAAAGACGCATTGCCGTATTTTATACAAGTATCTCAAGAATAATTTTGGAGTTGAAGCGCAATTCGGAGATTGGAGCGTTCCCGCAGGCTGGGTGGGAAACCACGGCGTGCAAATCCTGAAGCGGAAAAAATAGGGACGTGTACCTTTTTTTTACCGATGGAGTCTATCTTTTTCTTGACTTCCATCTCTATAGGTGTCTGGGGAATCTTGCAATCTTTTTCCCATCTTCGACCCCTTTCTATTACTATTATTCTATCACAAAAACTGGATCAACTTTCGGGGGCTAAGTCAATCCGTTACGAAGGATTATTTCTTACAAGGGGGAACCTATGAAAAAGACAATCTCTTATTGCCTACCACTTTTTGTTTGTCTCATAGTAACTACAAGCATCCCGTCTCATCTCTTCGCTGCCAACAAGGATTCTGTAAAAGAACACCACTCAGAATATAACCCTTTTACTGAAGGATCAAAAGGATTCAAGGAGTGTTTAAGAAACGCATTAGGAGATGAGGCCTTTGATGCCATTACTCGATTTAAGCGTCTCCCAACAGCTGCTGAAGAAGAATTAATGCGTCCGTGCTCGCATAAATTTCCCCAAGCAGATATGGCAAGATATAACCTTTTTACTGCAGGTACCAAACAGCTCAGGCAATGCGTGAAAAACGCCCTGAGAGATAAGGCCTTCAACGATATACAAGGCAAACGTCCCCCGACAGATGCCGAAAGGAAACTGATCGATGACTGTATGCGGAATCCCTCTTCCCATAAAGGGTTCAATCCTTTTATTGAAGGTTCCCAAGAGCTTAAAGTGTGCCTAAAAAATGCCCTGGGGACCAAGACCTTCGATGCTATAGCCCAATCCAAACATCATCCTACTAATACTGAAGAAAAATTAATCCGCTGGTGCATGCAACACTTCTCCCAGAAAAAAGGGCCCGATCCATTTATTGTTGGACCCGAGAAATTTGAGCAGTGCTTAAGAAACGCATTAGGAGATGGGGCCTTTGATGCCATTACTCGATTTAAGCGTCTCCCAACAGTTGCTGAAGAAGAATTGATACGTCCGTGCTCGCATAAATTTCCCCAAACAGATGCAGATATGGCAAGATATAACCTTTTTACTGCAGGTCCCGAACAGCTCAGGCAATGCATGAAAAAGGCACTGGGAAAAGAGGCCTTCAACGATATACAGGGC
>DAOWBD010000007.1 GCA_030634235.1 Candidatus Omnitrophota bacterium
ATGCGAACGCCGCGCGATTGATTGAAGATAAGGACTTCTCGGTTTTAAAGCTTACAGAAACGATCTTAACGGTATTCGATAATCGGTACGCAAACGGAAAGTCAGAGAATGTTTGTTTTCCCGACGCTGTTCAACGGTTAGCGCGGGAGGCGCTTTGTTTAATTCGATGAAACTGAAGGCCACTGCGATCATCTTTCTTGTTTTTGCGTTTACGGGGTCTTCTGCTTGTGCAAAAGAGTGGAAAGAATACACGCGCCAGCATTTTATTATCTATTATAAGAAAGCCCCGTTCGATTTTGTTCAGTCTGTCGACCGGGCGGCAGAACAGTATTACGTTGAGATCACGAGGAATCTTGGTTTTACGCGGTATAAAGGCTGGAACTGGGATGAGCGGGCCAAGATTTATATTTATGATGATATGGAGGATTATGTCGAATTGAGCAAGCAGGCTGGCTGGTCAAGTGGCGCGGCCTTGCCGAAGCTCAAAACGATCCGCACGTTTCCTTCTGCCCACGGGTTTTTTGACTCGACTCTGCCGCATGAGCTCGGGCATATCATATTCCGTGAGTTTGTGGGATTCAAAGCGGAAGTTCCCGCCTGGTTCGAGGAAGGGGTTGCAATGTATCAGGAAAAAGCGAGGCGGTGGGGCGCTCATGATCTTGTTCGCAAAGCAATGGAGGACGGCACATTTAAACCTCTCAACGAGCTGTCTATTATGCGGGTACGAGCCTGGACGGACAGGGCGCTCGTTGAGCTTTTTTACGCGGAGTCGGCCAGTGTCGTTAATTTTATGATTAACGAGCTTGGCGACCAGAGGTTTCTCCACTTATGCCGGAAGTTAAAAGACGGCAAGCCGTTTTCATGGACGATTGATTCGGTATACTCACGGTTCAAGAATGTCGACGATCTCAACGACGCATGGGTTAAATATTTAAAAAATGAATAAACATTATCACTTTATCGGTATCGGCGGGATCGGAATGGGCGCTTTAGCGGCCTTATCATTGGATAAGGGCTGTCGTGTCAGCGGTTCCGATCTGTGCAGCAACCAGGTGACAGAACGTCTCAAGGCGCGCGGGGCAGAAATTTTTTCCGGTCATGCCGGAGAAAATATCGGCGAGGCCGATTGTGTAGTTTTCTCATCGGCGATCCGTGACAATAATCCGGAATTGACCGAAGCACGGAGACAACAGATCCCTGTTGTGCAAAGGGCCAAGTTCTTGGCGGAGCTTATGGAAGGGTACATCGGTATTACGGTTGCCGGTGCTCACGGAAAAACAACGACCACATCAATGGTTGCCCATTTGTTAGAAACAGACGGTTTGCAGCCGACAACGGCTATTGGAGGGATCGTCAACGGAACGCATTCTCACGCGGAATTAGGAGAGGGCAAGTATTTTGTGACGGAAGTCGACGAAAGTGACGGGTCATTCTTATATTTCTCGCCGGATTATTCCATAATTACTAATATTGATTTTGAGCACGTTGATTATTATCAGAATTGGCAGAATATTCTTGATGCCTACCGCGAGTTCATCGGGAAAACAAGGAGCGGCGGTACGATCCTCGCCTGTGGCGATGATGAACTTCTGTCGAACCTGTTGAATGAAAGCGGGCGCACGGTCCGGACATACGGATTTGCCGATACGAATGACGTTAGCGCCGCTAACATCAAGTTCGACGGTTTTGATACCACGTTTACCTGTGTCGCCGACGGGAAGAATTTGGGGCCGTTCTCACTGAAGGTTCCCGGGAGGCATAATGTTGTCAACGCACTGGCCTGTATCGCTCTGGGCTTGAGTCTTTCGATCGACCCGGACGTGATCCGCGCGAGCCTGCAGGATTACCTCGGTGTTCAGCGGCGGTTCCAGTTGAAGGCGAATGCCGACGACATCTGGGTGGTCGATGATTACGCGCATCATCCGACGGAAATAAAGGCGACGCTTGAAACGGCGCAACTGTTCAAACAGTCCGTGTCCGGCGGGGAGGCGAACAGTCTCATTACGGTCTTTCAGCCTCATCGCTATTCACGTCTTCAGGGGCTGATGAATGATTTTGTCGAGAGCCTGATCAACAGCGATCATTTGATCGTGACCGATATTTACGCGGCGAGTGAGCCGCCTATTGAGGGGATAACCGCCGAGAAATTGTGTGAGCAGATCCGCGCGCTTACCGACGGGCAGGTCAGTTATGTCCCGAAGGATGAGATCGTTGATTATTTAATGGATATTGTCAAGCCTCGGGACCTGGTTCTGACGTTAGGGGCCGGGGATATTACGCATATTGCCGACGATCTTGCCGAGGCAGTAAAAAAGCGGTCCGCGGTCGCGGAAGTATCATGATGAATATATCGACGGAACAATTCGGGCGGGTGGGCGTTTTGATGGGAGGGGTTTCCTCCGAGCGCGAGATCTCTCTGAAATCGGGAAAGGCCGTTACCGAGTCGCTGCTGCGCAAGGGCTTTGATGTTATCGCGCTTGATATTCTCGACGGAGAACATAAGAAGATCCGCTCTGTGATCGAAGATGCCCGTATCGACATCGCGTTTATTGCGCTGCACGGGCAGCTGGGCGAAGACGGCGCGATCCAATCGATCCTGGAGGAGATGAATATTGTGTACACCGGATCCGGTATTGAAGCGAGCGGTTTGGCGATTGATAAGGCTTTGACTCAAGATTTACTTAAAAAGAATGGCGTTCCTGTTGCGTCGTATGTTACTTTATTCGGAGATGATGAGCTTCGTATGGACGAGGTTGTTGAGTATCTAGGCGGGTTTCCAGTTGTTGTTAAGCCTGCCCGCGAAGGATCGAGCATCGGTATCCACGTAACGACAACGCTCGAAGAGATGGACCGCGCGATCGCATGCGCGAGGGAATACGGCCCGACGGTATTGCTTGAACAATATATCGAGGGCAGGGAATTGACGGTTGGGATCCTTGGGCAGGAGGCGCTGCCCGTCGTCGAGATCTGCCCAAAGGGTAAATTTTTCGATTATGAGGCGAAATACACAAAGGGCATGACCGATTATGTCGTTCCGGCCGGGATACCGGAAGATGTTTCGCTCGTGCTTCAACAGTCGGCTCTTTGCGCTCATCGAGTTCTGGGATGCGCTGATTTCTCAAGGGTTGATTTCATGCTTGACGGCGGCCAGGCGCATTATGTTCTTGAGGTCAATACGATCCCCGGTTTTACGTCGACGAGCCTGCTGCCCAAGGCGGCCCAGGCGCAAGGTATAAGTTTCGATCAACTGTGTTATCAACTAATGGAACTCGCTCATGGCAAGAAAAAAGAAATCAACGACGCAACCCTTCGTTATTAAGTTCATTCTTATTACCCTTTTGGTGGCCGGGATCGGTTTTGGGATCACCAGCGGGCTGATCTATCTTTTCCGTCATACGGAATATTTCAGGATCCAGTCCGTCATTATTGATCCGTCTCTGCAATTCATTAATAAGAAGGATCTCCGAAATCTTATCGGCAAGAATATTTTCGAGATTGACCTTAAGGCCGTCCAGCGACGGTTAAGTTATAAATATTCCCAGGCCTCCGAATTAAAGGTGATGAAGAGTTTTCCGAACCGGATCGCTGTTGTCGCGAAACAACGCTTTCCTTTTGCGCAAATACAGATCAAGGACCATATCGTGACTTTAGACGAAGATGGAGTTGTGTTGTCGACGGATGGGGATGCGGAAAAGGGGCTGCCGCTTATTGCCGGGGTAAGAGCGGATAGCCGAAGACTGCTTCGCGGGATGCCGTTGGATGGAACTGACATTCAGACCGCTCTTAAGATCGCCAATCTTTTCAGCACTGATAAAAGTTTATCCTCGCACTCGATCGATACGGTCAATGTTGAGAACTTATCGAAGATCCAATTTACGCTGTCCAATGGCCTAGTGATCATTCTTGACCGGAATAATATTGATCGAAGGATCAAGGTTTTGGGCGTGGTTTTATCGCAGGGCAAGCTCGACATGAAGCAGGTCAAATATGTTGACCTCCGGTTCAAGGAACCGATCATCGGAAAGAAATAAATCAGGAATGGGCGTAGGGTTATGTTAAGCAAGATGATGAGTGACAAATACTATTGCGGCGTTGATATCGGAACGCGGAAGATCAAGGCCGGTATCCTTAGGATCAAGGACCCGACGGATATGGAACTGGTCGGCGCTTATGAGCACAAGAGTCATGGTTTCAAGAACAATGCGGTCAGCGACCTGGCGGAATTTTCCGAATGCATTCATCACACCATTCATGAGCTGACCAAAAAGACCGGGGTCAAGTTCAAGCAGGTGCAGCTTGGCATCGGCGGGGCGATGATCGAGACCCGTCAGATCAATACGGTGATCCCGTTGATCGACAGGGGCAATAAGATCATTACCAGTCGGGATGTCAAGAAGATCAATAATAACGCGCGGCTGCTGGGGATCAAGATCGAGGAAGAGATCCTGCACGATCTGCCGCAGTATTACAGGGTTGATGATATCAATTCGGCGCTCAATCCCGTCGGTCTCTATGGGCGCAAGCTCGGCGTCCATTCCTTAATGATCCTCGTTAACGGCAACTGTATCCGAAACATTACCAAGGCTGTTCAACAGGCCGGGTATGATGTGGGAAACGTGTTTTTCAGCAGTTATGCGACTGCTCAGGTCATCTTGAGCGATACAGAGAAGAAGGGCGGCTGCATTCTTATTGATATCGGCTCGCAGTATACGTCGGTCCTTGTTTTTATCGACGGGATACTGCGGTTCCTTGAAAAGATCGATATCGGCGGGAGCAATTTTACCCGGAATATCGCTGATGAGATCGATTTGCCTTTTGAGCTGGCCGAGGAGATCAAGAAGTCCTATGCGATGGCATCCGGATTTGACGAGCACAGGGACGAGGAGATCTTGGTTAAGCGGGAGGATGAGTATATTCCGGTTAAAAGGGGCGTCATTTGTCAAGCGATCCATTCGGAGATCGAGGATCTTGTCGGGCGTATCCGGGCGGCTGTCGGGCGTTCCGGAGTAAAGGACCAGATCAATAACGGGATCACTATCATTGGCGGCGGATCTCTTTTGCCAGGTTTTATCGAGAAGATCGGCCAGGCCATGAACATGCCCGTGAAGCTGGGCCAAGTGAACCTACCTTTGCGTAAGAATTTGAACCATACGGCTCTTTTCTCGTCGGTTGTCGGATTGGCCCAGAGTGGTTTTATGAAGACCTTCCGGTATTCGATCGTGTCGAATGGACATGCCCATTGGACGAAACGTATTACCAACAGGGTCAAGGATCTGTATCAGGAATATTTTTAATGTTTAGCTTAGGCGGGTTATTTGTTCTGGATCCGCAGGCGGTTGATGTTGTAGCTGATGTCTTTGAGGATACTTGCCAGACGCTGGATGCCGTTAAAAATGTAAAGCATCCAGAACGAATTTAGGAGTAGGAGAAGGACGATGATCGTCACGTTGATCGATTGGGTCATGATCGCGCGCTCAAGGACGGATGTTCTTGAGATCTGGTAATTAGTGTCAATGACATTGAACATATTGACGAACCAGAACAGAAAGATCACGAAGAGTACGATCTGGAAAAACATGAAGTAAAAATGGCGCATGAGCCATTTGGCTGTCAGGTTATCCCAATACCGGATTTTGGTCATAAAGTCTTTATAAGCCATTTTTTCTCCTTAAAGGCATTTTATCGAACTCTATGGCGAAATCAATAAATATTAGTAGTTTTTGAGGTGGGCGTCTAATTCGTGTTTCGTATAGTTTTATATTTTTGTTTGTTTTAAGCGCCGTATATTTTATAATAAATAGGTTGTACATTAAAAAGAGGAATGTGCTGGTTAAGGCATGGAAAGGGGTGGAGAGTGCCGCAGAAGATATTAATTGTTGATGATGATAAGGGAATCGTTGAGGTTGTCAAGATCGCTTTAACGAAAAAAGGCTATGAAGTCTTTACGGCGGGTGACGGCAATGAAGGGATTGAAAAGGTCAAGGCTCATTCTCCTGACCTGATCTTGTTGGATGTTGTCATGCCGGAGATGAACGGCTATGAGTTTCTGCGCGCCTTGAAGGCCCTGGAGGCCCTCGAAGGCAAGGCCCTGACTCCGGTGGTCATGGTAACGGCAAAGGAAGAAATGGAAGAATTATTCAAGTTTGAAGGGGTCAAAGAATATATAGTTAAGCCTACCGACTCTTCCGAGTTAATTCAAAAGATAGAAAGGTGTCTTGTTTCCAATGGCTAGAATCTATGTCCTGGTTGTTTTATGCCTGTCTTTCTACATTTTTCTGCATTCCAGATGGTTCCGTGCGTTTAAGCAGATGTGGCGCGACGGCCGTTTTGGTTCTCAGGAAGAAAAGTTGACGATGTTTGATGTTCGTCGCCTTCTGATCAAGGGCGAGAAGGACCTCGCGGTCCGGGTCTATTGCGATCTTTTTAAGACCAGCGTCGAAGAAGCTTCTGTTGCTGTCGATGAGATTGAGCGCAGTATCCAGCCCAAAGACTTTGAATTCTAGCCGTAAACGACTTTGGCTTGACAAATCAGCCCGACAAAACAGATTGCCCTCTTGCTAATATCGGAATCGCTGATATAATACTGCTCAATAGTTTGGTAATTTATGCGCCTATAGCTCAATTGGATAGAGCGTCTGCCTACGGAGCAGAAGGTTAGTGGTTCGACTCCACTTAGGCGCATTTTAAAGGGTAATGTCTATCATGCCTAAAAAGCATTCTCCATCACGGAAATCTTGCTCCAAAACTTCTTCAAAAGTGTCTGCTAAATCGAAGTCTTCCTGCAAAAGTTTATTTACTCGAGATCGAATGGTAGGGCTGCCCGTTCCTAAAGGGGAGCTCGACTTCTTCCGGTACATGGTCGACCAAATCGGCGACGAGGTGCTTGTTTCCGACGAGTCCGCCTGCATCGTTTTCGTCAATGATGCGACGGTCAAAGGCTTAGGGTATGCCAAGAAGAATATTCTTGGCCGGCCTATCACGGATTTCTTCCAGGAAAAGATGAGCGTGCGCCACTGGCAGAAAACGTACTTCGCCGAGATCAAACGAAAAAAGAAACCGGTCTCCTTTGTTATTAACCGCGTTGTTAAGGGGGGTAGGGTTCGGACCATTCAGGTCACGGCCGTGTATATGTCCTACAAGGACTGCGGCTACGTGCTCACCGTCGGGCGGGATATTACCGAGCAACTGACGGTCTACGCGAAGCTCAAGGCGTCGGAGGACCGTTACCGGCTCCTGAGCGAACAGGCCGCCGAAGGTATCCTAATGGTCAATCTCAATGGGATGATCCTTTACGCGAATAAAGCGGCGTCGACCATGTTCAGGGTTTCGCCGTCAAAGATCGTAGGAACACACTTTGAGAATTACATGGACCATTCGACCGTGTCGAAGGCGTGGGGATGTTTCCGGCAGGTCAAGGAGGGTAAGCCTTCGATGTGCAACGACTTGAATATCGTCGACAAAAACGGCAAGATTATCCCGTCGGAATTCATGGTGACACCGATTCTGATCGGCAAGCGGGTCGCTCACATCTACGTGGTCTTTCGCGACATGCGCCTGAGGAAAGAGATCGAGTCGCTTGTCCTCGAGTCGGAGAAGATGAAGGCGCTTCAAAATTTTGTTGCCGGAACGACGCGTGAGATCCAGCAGCCGCTCAAAGGTTTAATGGATCGCTCGCAGAGCCTGATTGATAAATATAAGAATCGCCATTTCGAGTATATCGGGTACAAGGAGTTCCTCGATATCATGAGAACCTTGCAGACAATGAACGACCAGGTGAGGTATTGTTTTGATACGACCGAACGGATTGTCAGCCTTAACCGTCGACGGGCTAAGCTTGAAGACCGGCACTCTACGGTCAACGCGGTGATACACGAGGCGGTTGATATGCTCAAGCATTCGCTGGAGGTCTCTGACATATCGCTTAAATTAAAGCTTAGTTCGAATCTGCCTCATGTTGCGATCGGGCCGCTGGAATTAAGCCAGGTCATTGATAATGTGCTGACTAATGCGATCCAGTCGCTGCCCGGCGGCGGCGGGAAGATCCAGGTTACAACGAAATATCAGAAGGCGTTGAATTCTGTTCGCATTGACTGCAAAGACGACGGCGTCGGTATTCCCAAAGAGGTTCTCGACCACGTCTTTGAACCATTCTTTACGACCAAGTCGCGCGGCCTTGAGAAAAGCTCGGGGCTCGGTCTTGCCATTGTCTACTCTATCGTCAAGACCCACCAGGGCGAGATCGTGATCAAAAGCGACTTCCGCAAGGGAACGTCGGTCACGATCCTACTGCCTGTCTATAAGGCTCAAAAGAAATCGAAGGCCCGCAAGTAAGATGGAGCAAACTCCCTTTTCGACAGAACATCATTTTATGCGCGAGGCTGTCAAACAGGCAAAAATCGCTGCACAGAAGGACGAGGTGCCCGTCGGCGCGGTGATCGTTCACGAGAACCGGATTATTGCCAAGGCCCATAATCAGGTCGAGATGCTCAAGGATCCGACCGCGCACGCCGAGATAATCGCGATCACGCAGGCGGCGAACGCCCTGTCGTGCAAATGGCTTTATGACTGCGTGATTTATGTGACGATCGAGCCCTGCAGCATGTGCGCCGGCGCCCTTGTCCTGGCGCGCATCAAGAGGATCTACTACGGAGCTGCCGATCCCAAGACAGGGGCCTGTGGCTCTGTTGTCAATACGGTCCAGAACAGTCAGTTAAATCATCAAATTGAAGTTTCCAGTGGGCTGATGGAAGACGAGTGCTCAGGGCTGATTTCGAAGTTTTTTAAGGAAAAAAGGGGGGAATTAGAAAAAATCGATTAAATATTTGTTATTGATCGGATTTCCGGCCGCCGGTGGAGGTGGCTAACCCTTTGCGTAATAACAGCTTTTGGCCCCACTCGAATGAGCGGGGATTTTTTTTGCCCTGGGACACCCATCGTTGTTTTTCCACCTCCGTATAGTTTATACTTACTATTATAGAATATTATAACTAGGACAAAATATGATAGACCTATTAATAAAAAGATTACGCTTGGCTTTGAGGATGTTTGATGGCTCTTAAACGGATCATTGTTTCTGTTTTTATATATGTTCTCTATTTGCATTCCGCTGTGGTCTGTGCCCAAGGATCGGCGGTCAATGAGGAGAAGGTGGCTGCTTCTGTCGTAGAAGAGCATGTGGAAGAGGTGCTTTCTGTTGACCATCAACAGGCTGTGACGCTTGCCCGCGAGGGAAAACTTATCTCTGCCTACAGGCATATTCAAGAGGCCTACCGCGACGACCCTCAAAACCCTAAAATCATTGCCGACCATTTGGCCATTTCAGCCTGGACGGAACGCTACGATGAGGCCGTGACCTTGTACCGGGAGCATCAGGTGATTGACCTTCCTGATTACGCGATGAAGGAAGTGATCCGGTCGCTGCGTGAGACCGGCGACTACGCGCAAGCCATCCGGCTTGCCGAGGATTTTTTGCGGGCGCGCGCCGAGGGCGACATCGACGTCACGGTTGGGCTAATCTATTCTTTGATCCAGGCTAAGGATCATGCGGAGGCTGCCGCCCGGTTGGCAGAAGCAAAGGAGGCCTATCCGGACACTCTTCGGTTCAGGAGCTTGCAAGCGCTCCTGTTTGCCGTTCGCAAACAGTGGGACGAATTGCTCGGCCCTGCCGGCGGTATCGAGGCGCTGGTCACCGACGGTCAGGACCCTGCCGTCGTTAGCGACCTGAACGAAGCGTTCTATTTGGCCTACGATGAGGCGATCGCGATTGCCCGCAGTGAGCGCTACGATGAGGCCTTGAGCTTGCTTGACCGGCTTGGGGTCTTCAAGCACAAGTCCCAGCAGGTCGAGAGTGACCGCATCGTCATCAATGTCTGGCAGGAGAAGTTCGACGAGGCCGTCGACGCCTACGCGCGAATGAATATTGAAACCGACCCGCCGCCGTATTTTCTCAAGGAAGTCGCGCGCGCCTACAAAAAAACAGGTGAAGAAACCGAAATGCCGGACCGGCACCGTCGGTACATTGAATCTTATGTCCAGGCGATCGAGGAGGAAGAGCTTCGGAGCCACGCGCAGCTCGACGTGATCCGCGTGCGGGTGGAAGAGGGGAACCTTGATGAGGCCGTGAGGCTGATCGACGGGATTCCCGAAGATGATCTGGGAAAGCCGGAGGCGTTGTTTCTCAAGGCGAAAATTTATGATTCAACTAAGGAATATTGGAAGGCAGTGCACGTCTACAACCGGATCTTAAAGATGGATCCCGATAATCACGCGGCGCTTAATCTTAAACTGAGAAGCTTAATGGATCTTGGTGCGACGAGCCTGGTGCTTGAGGAAAGCGAGAAGCATCCCGGCGTTGTCGACGCGGTCATCGCCGAAAGGGCGAAGACCAATGTCCCGATGCATCAGATCCGGTGGGACGAGCCCGCGCTGGCGCTCGACGAGATCAAACAGTTAGAAGAGAAATACGCGGATCTCCTCGCGAAGGGCGCCGACGACCAGACTGCTTCCGAGAATTACGACCGCATCAAGTGGGACCGGTTCCTCGCGCTACGTAAGGAAGAGAAGATGGATGAGATCGTGAGGGGTTACGAAGCTCACCTGATCGCGGGCGACGAGATCCCGCCGTGGGTCCACCGCGCTGCCGGCGATGCGTACCTTTACCTGCAGAGGCCCGAGGAGGCGCTGGAGATTTTTAATAAATTGATCAAGGCGGATCAGTCCTTTGACCTTGAGATGTCCGCGTATTATACGCTCATCGAACTTGGGCGCTACGAGGAAGCACAGGATGCTTTGGACCGGCTCGACGATGTCACGCCCGCGAAAGTTGTCCGTCGAGGGATCCTTCAGGATAATTGGCAGAAGGCCGATATTGCCTTTAACAAAGCCTGGCTGCTGATGTATCAGGACCGGCTCAAGGAAGCCGAGTCGTATATTCAGGAGACGAAGAAAGTCTCGCCGTTTAACACGCATTTGCGAACGGCCGAGGCGCATAACCATCTTTACCGCGGCTGGAAACGACGGGCCCTCGACGAGTTCAAGATGGTCCGGACGCTCGAGAACAGTCTTATCTCCGCGCAGATTGGTTACGCGAGGGCGCTCAATGAAAATATGAAGAAGAAGGAAGCTCGGGAGGAGATAAAGGACCTATTAAAGAGGAAGCCCGCTAATAAGCACGTGCAGTGCCTGCTGCGTCAATTTGACGTCGAGGAAATGTCAGTTGTCACGTTCGATGCGAGTTATACCGCGGAGGATCCCGGCGAGGATGAGTACGTGCTTTCTCTGCGCGGCGACCAGCCCATCGGGTTCCAGCACACGCTGTTTGCCGAAGTGATCCGCCGGGAGACGACGCAGGAAGGTGGCAATGATGTCGCGTGCAAGGTGCGCGTCGGCGACATTTGGCAGGTCAATAACAACTGGCGGCTTATCGGGGCGATCACGGGGGACTATGAGAAGACCGACGGGGTCGGGTTCCTCGGCGGGATACAGTATCAGCTCAATGACTGCTGGACGTTCGACTTCGGTTACGAGTCGGACACGTTCGACATCTCATCGCGCTTGCGCGCGGACGGCGTCGAGGCCGATCTCTACACGCTTTCGGCGACGTACCGGATGAGCGAGCTCTTTGACACGACGATCGGCGTGACCTTTAAAGATTTCACGGACAATAACGAGTACCTGCAATATTTCTGGCGGACCGATATGGCACTGACCACGTCGGCGTACTGGAAGACGCGTCTGGGGACGGAATTCAGCTATGAGACGTTCTCCGACCAGAACGTTGCCTATTACAGCCCTGAGGAGACCTATTCGTTTTATTTTGTGCCGATGGTCGAGCATACGTGGTTCCGCCGGTATGAGAAGGCCTGGGTCGACCGGATGTATCTTGGTGTTGGGCAGAAGTGGCAGAGCGATTTCGGTGCGAGCGGCGTCGGGTATGTCCGCTACGAGCAGGATCACAAGTTTTCGGATACCAAGAGCTGGCTGATCGGAACAACGTACAGCCTCAATGAATATGATGGCGAAAGTGTCAACGCGCTTAATGTGTACACGACGGTGAGGTTTAAATTCTGATGATGAAGATAGCCAATAAAATTCTAGTTTTTCTTCTTATAATCACTGCGACGCTGTGCGTTGATGTCTCCTCGGCGTCGGCCTACGAGGGAACGGTCATTCTTTGCTATCACGACATGCCGGAGGAGGTGCGGCTTGATAATTACGGCGTTGATCAGAAGAGTTTTATTGACGCCATTGAGTATTTCAAGTCGCATGGTTACACCTTTATCAGCCTTGATGACCTGGTGAAGGCGAAGATCGGTGAGATTACGCTTCCCGAAAAAACAATATTGCTGACCTTTGATGACGCCTACAAAAGCTTCTACGATTTTGTTTATCCGATTCTGGCGGAATACAAGATCGCGAGCGTGCTCGCGGTCCCGTCGAGCTGGATCGAAGGAAAGAAGCCGGAATTAGTCGAACACGAACTGATGACGTGGGTCCAGATTCGCGAAGTCGCTAACAGCCCGT
The DNA here is from genome assembly GCA_030634235.1 of Candidatus Omnitrophota bacterium. Lineage (GTDB taxonomy): Bacteria > Omnitrophota > Gorgyraeia > Zapsychrales > Zapsychraceae > 2-02-FULL-52-10. The sequence goes on from DAOWBD010000007.1 coordinate 12,523, forward strand.
ACGTTGAGGTTGTCTCTCACACGCATGACCTTCACTGCGGAGTTATCTACAATCCGCAGGGCAATAAACTGTCGGCGGCCGTCAATCGCTGGTTCAATAAAGAGAAGGGCACTTATGAGGGCCGGAATGAATATATCAAACGCATTTATGATGACCTGAAGGCGTCGAAGGCGCTGCTCGAGGAGAAAACCGGGCAGGCGGTCCGCGCCCTCGCCTGGCCGTACGGTCATTACAATGAAGAGTCGGCGAAGCAGGCGCGCAAGGCCGGCCTGGAGATACAATTTACACTTAATGATAAACTTACTGTTGCAAACCGTTTTGACCAGATCAACCGGTTCCTGATCTACAAGAATCCGACGACGCTTGATCTGCTTAAAGATCTCAAACTCGCTCCAGATGGGTATCCGAAGAAACGTATCATTCAGGCCGATCTCGACATGATCTACGATCCTGACCCGGCGCAGACCGAACGGAATTTAGGCGAGTTCCTCGACCGTATCAAGGCGCTAAGTGTCACGACGGTTTACCTGCAGGCGTTTGCCGACGACGACGGAACCGGAAATATCCGCGAGGTGTACTTCCCGAACCGTGTGCTGCCGGTCAAGCAGGACCTCTTTAGCCGTGTCGCGCATCAACTTAAGAGCCGGACGGAAGTCGAGGTTTACGCCTGGATGCCGATGCTGAGCATTGAGCTGCCGGGCGAGGCGTCAAATGACGGGCTTTACGTTCGCGAATACTCCGACGGAAAGAGCAAGGCGACGACCTCCTGGTACAACAAGCGTTTGAGCCCGTTCAGCCCGAAGACGAAGGAAGTGCTCACGCAGCTTTATGAGGATTTGGCCGTCCACGCGAATATCGACGGGATTGTCTTTCAGGACGACGGGTATTTGAGCGAAGAGGAGGATTTTCATCCCGATGCTGTAGAAGAATATCGGGCAGTGATCGATGATGAATTCAGCGCGCCTGACTTTGCCGTCATCAGAAAAAAGAAAGTGTGGGCCGAATCAAAGATCGAAAAACTTAATGATTTAAGCGTGGGCCTGATAGAGACTGTCGCGCGGTACCGTCCTGAGGTCAAGTCGGCGCGGACGCTTTACGCGCCGGTCGTCTTTGACCCGTCGGCATCGGAGCAGTTTGCGCAAAGCTATGCGCGCAGTCTCGAGCTTTACGACCACGTGGTCATCATGGCCTATCCGCTTATGGAAGAGGCCAGGAATCCGAGGAAATGGCTGGCGGAACTTGTTGCCGTGGTCAAGACGCATCCTGATGGTATTGAGAAAACTGTTTTTAAGATACAAGCCTTCGACTGGAAAAAAGAAAAATGGATCAAAAGCAAAGTTCTCGATCGATGGTTGAAGACGCTTGTTTCGTCGGGCGCGAGGCATGTGGCGTATTATCCGGATGATTATGTCCTTGATAATCCGGACGCGGGGATCATCCGCGAGATGATGTCCGTTGAGGATTTTCCATTTGAGAGGGACTGGAAATGATGCAGTTTATTTACAGTTTTGTGTTTCACTATCCGCTGTTCATGGCGTTTGTCCTGATGACCGGCGGGTTTTGCTATCACTTCTTTCGCGAAGGCAAGAAGCCCGTCGGGGAACTGCCGGAGGAGCCGCTCGTCTCGATCCTTGTGCCGTGCCACAATGAGGAGGAGTGCATCATTCAGACGATCCAGTATCTCAAAGACCAGGAGTACAAGAACGTCGAGATCATCGCGATCAATGACGCGTCGACGGACAAAACGCTCGATATTTTAAAGGCGCTGCAACGGTCGCAGTCCAACCTGCGTGTGATCAATATGACGACGAACCAGGGCAAGGGCATGGGCCTGACGATGGGGGCGATGGCGGCTAAGGCTGAGTACCTGGTTTGTATCGATGCCGATGCACTTCTCGACGTGAAGGCCATTAAATATTTCATGTGGCATTTTCTGCGGTTCTCGCGCGTCGGGGCGATCACGGGAAATCCTCGCGTGCGCAACCGCACGAGTATTATCGGGAAGATCCAGGTCGGCGAGTTCTCGTCGATCGTTGGAATGATCAAACGGACACAGCGCATTATTGGGAAAGTCTATACGGTTTCCGGCGTTATCGCGGCGTTCCGCAAGTCCGCGCTTATGTCCGTTGGGTTCTGGAGCAATGACATGGTGACGGAAGATATCGACATCAGCTGGAAGCTGCAGTTGAAATTCTGGGATATTCGCTATGAGCCGCGCGCGTTGTGTTGGATCCTTATGCCGGAGACGATCCGTGGGCTTTGGCGGCAGCGGCTGCGCTGGGCGCAAGGCGGCAATGAGGTTCTGCGCAAGTACGGTCGGTCGATGTTCGACTGGACCCAGCGTAGGATCTGGCCGATCTATATCGAATATGTGGTGAGCATTATCTGGGCGTACCTGTTTGCACTGACGATTGTGATGTTTTTTCTCGACAAGGTCGTCGACCTGCCGCCGGGCATTGAGGTGCGGTCGATCGTTCCGGGGTGGACAGGTGTTATTCTGGCGATCGTCTGTCTTTGGCAGGTTTTAATCGGGCTTTTGATCGATAGCAAGTTCGAGAAGGGGATCGTCAAGATGTTCTTCTGGCTGATCTGGTACCCGGCGGTCTACTGGGTGCTTAACGCGGCCGTGACGATCATCGGTTTACCGAAGGCATTATTTAAAAAGAAAGGCACCCCGGCGATTTGGGAAAGCCCTGACCGGGGATTTTAATCGGAGGGGGGGGCATTTTTATTTGTCTCCGTATAAGGAATACAAATGGAATATTGGGAAAAGGAATTAAGGAAAAACCGAAAACTTGACTCGCTGATCATCGATCGGCCCGAGGCCTTGAAGAAGATGCGTCGCGGCATTGAGTTCAGCCTGACGACGATCGGCTGGGCCGTATGGATATTCCTTTGTCGGCCGGTTTTGATTATCATGCTGTGGTTGCTGAGTTTCCGCGTGTTCTTCCGGCACATGGTCGACCTTGGAGGTCTTGTCGGGCTCAAGGAATTGAGGATCATTTATATCTCGGTGATCATCCTGATCATTTTTATCGTCCGCGGCTGGAACCTCTACAATAAGATGCGCTATGGAAAGAAATGCCGGCGTAAATTCGTCCGCGGCGTCTCCAACAAAAAGCTGGAAAAACATTTCAAGCTACCCGAAAACAGCGCCGCCCGCCTGCAGCGCATGAACGCAATCGACGTTGATTTTCTCGAAGACCACGAACTGCGCATCACCCGCCCCGGCGCTCCCCACAGCGCGGTCAAGGGCCATTTCAGGCCGTCCTGATCGGTATCCCCGAATTTAGCAGGTGGGGATTTATTAACGAATACTTTCTAGTAAAGCCGCTCATTCTAAGGTAATATATCCTGAAAGGTCTATTATGAATTCCTCACAAAGACGGGCGGTTTTTATTTTGTTGGTATTGGTGGTTTTCTCGATGAGCGGGTGCGCGACTTTGGGACGGATGCCCGGGGCCTTACTCGGAGGGATGTTCAAGCTGGTTGGCAAGGCTTTATCGATCGCGAAACAACTGCCTTGGTGGATGTGGATCTAAACTAAAGCGGAATGTTCAATGGTGTATATAGACAAGGCAACTCAATTATGGGAGTTGTCTTTTTTTGTTTATTCTGCCTGGAGTTTTAGAAATATTTTGGATTGGTCATGACCGTGCAGATACATTTTTTCCTGCCCTTGTTCTCGAAGAAGTGGGGGACGGTGTCGTCAAAAGAAATGGTGTCCTTGCTCGTTAAGGTGAATCGCCCCTCGTCGAG
>DAOWBD010000096.1 GCA_030634235.1 Candidatus Omnitrophota bacterium
GAAGAAAAGTTTTAGAACATCACTGGAATATCTTTCCAACACCTCATCGAGCGTAATAAAGTTCCCCAACGACTTGGACATTTTCTGTCCATTGATCGTCAAAAGCCCGTGGTGGATCCAATGCTTTGCGAAGGGCTTGCCCGTCAGGGCCTCGGACTGCGCGATCTCGTTCTCATGATGCGGAAAGATCAGGTCGCGCCCGCCGGCATGAATATCGATCGTGTCGCTTTGAAGTTCGTTCATGCTCATGCAAGAACATTCAATATGCCATCCCGGGCGGCCTTCGCCCCACGGGCTCGGCCAGGATTTCTCGTCCTCTTTTGCTTTTTTCCAAAGAGCAAAATCCAGCGAATCGCGTTTTTTGGGGTCCTGCTCAATGCGGGTCGCTTCGATCATCTGATCGACGCTTTGCCCGGAGAGCTTTCCGTAACCTTTAAACTTCCGGACGCTATAATACACATCCCCGTCGGCCTCGTAGGCAAAATCTTTTTTGATAAGCTCCTCGACAAAAGCAATAATCTTCGGAATATACTGCGTCGCCCTCGGCTCGACGTCGGCCTTCGCCACCCCGAGATTCTCAAGGTCGCGCTCATACGCCTCGATGTTCTCGCGGACAACCTCATCAAAAGACTTCTTGAGCTCCTTGGCCTTATTGATGATCTTGTCATCCACGTCAGTAATATTGCGCACGAACCGAACATCATGGCCCCGATACTTGAGATACCGGCGCATCACGTCAAAAATGTACAAGCTCCGGGCATGGCCAATATGGCACTTGTCATAAACCGTCACCCCGCAGGAATACATTTTGACGGTCTTACCGTCTAATGGAGAAAGTTCTTCCTTCTTTTTGGTGAGTGAATTATAAATATGGATAGTCATAGATCAATCTATATCGTCGTCGGGGCGGTCCTGCCTTGCCCCTACGATTACATTATCCGCCGGATGTTATTTATTCTTCTCTTTGTCTTCTAATGTTTTGACCCGTCTGATCAGATCTTTCATGTGCTGCATGATCGGATCGGAAACATGGACATGATCCATCATCAAGTCGATCTTCTTCCCGTCCTGCTTGGTAATATGCCCGGGAACACCGACGACCGTCGAATTAGCGGGAACATCCCCTAAGACAACCGCATTCGCCCCGATATAGCTGTTCTCGCCAACCATAATATCTCCTAAAACTTTCGCGCCGGCACCGATAACAACATTGTTTCCGATCGTCGGATGGCGTTTTCCTGTTTGTTTTCCAGTTCCTCCTAAAGTAACCCCCTGAAAAAGCGTTACATTATCTCCGATAACCGCCGTCTCTCCAATAACAACGCCCATGCCATGATCGATAAAGAATCCCCGTCCGATCGATGCGCCCGGATGGATCTCGATCCCCGTTATAAAACGCGCTAACTGGGAAAAAAGCCTTGGAAAGAATGGGATCTTAGTTTTCCATAAGACATGGGCAACCTCATGGGCAATAAGAGCATGCAACCCCGAATACAACAGGATAATTTGAAGATACCCTTTCGATGCCGGATCCTTTTCCTGCGTTTCTTTGATCGCCCGTGAAAAAAAGAGGGCCACCAAAAGAACGTAAGTGACAATGATAAGTAATAAAATAGATACTGTCGTGAAGAATTCCATAATTCACCTCTGATCAATTGTGGGATACTAATAATACGGTCGCGAAGGCGGCTATGCCTTCTTTTTTCCCGATAGCACCTAACTGTTCCTGCGTGGTCGCCTTAACATTGACCATACTTTTTTCGATCCTTAGTTTATAAGCGATTTGCGAGCACATCTCGGGCTTGTATTCTTTTAAATTCGGCTCTTCAGCCTGAATAATACAATCAACGTTGCTTACTTGATAGCCTTCCCCCTCAACGATCGCACGCACTTTCTCCAGAAGAATAAGGCTTGAGATGTTTTTGTATTTATCGTCGGTGTTTGGGAAATGCTCCCCGATATCACCTTTCCCTAAAGCGCCGAGAATAGCGTCGCAGACCGCATGCAGGAGCACATCAGCGTCAGAATGCCCATCGAGCCCCCGCTCATAAGGAATCTCAACGCCGCCCAAAACAAGTTTCCGCCCTTCGACCAGGCGGTGTATGTCATATCCGATACCAATACGTTGGTTCATGTCTTTTCGTCTACATAAAAGTTATATTTTTCTTAAACGGCAAAAAGCCTCAGCAACCGTCAGGTCTTCCTGGGTCGTGATCTTGATATTCCTGTAATCCCCCGAAAGAACCTTCACTCGAACACCCAACCGCTCGACCATCATCGCATCATCCGTCGGCACACCTTCTTGTTTTTGCGCGTGCGCCTTGATCAAGATATCTTTTTTAAAGACCTGCGGGGTTTGGATCTCCCACAAACCCTCGCGCTCGAGCGTTTCCTCGACCGACAAATCCTTCTGATTGACCCTCTTGATGGTCGCTTTCACCGGAACAGCCACCACGACCGCCTCCGCCTCCCGACAAAGCGCGACAGCATCATTAATCGTCTCAAGGGAAACTAGCGGGCGGGCGCCGTCATGAACAACAACAATATCCGCGTCCGCATCCAGAACAGCAAGCCCCTTTGAGACAGATTCGCAACGCGTCTCGCCACCGGCGACGATCTTTGTAACCTTTTTCAATTGGTACTGCTTAACAATGTTCCCAAGTTCAAAAAGTTGGTCTGCGTGTCCGACGAGAACGATACTGTCGATCACCGGACTACGCTCAAACGCCTCCAGTGTGTGCGCGCAGAGCGGTTTGCCGCAAAGCTCGACAAGCGGTTTAGGAAGGCCTGTTTTTAATCTCGCGCCGATTCCTGCTGTTGGTATGATCGCCTGGATTTTCACAATAGTTCGCTTTAAGATAATTTGGCAAAAATCATTTTCCCAGCCTGCGTTTGTAAAACGGATGTCACGCGCGCGGTGACTTTTTTCCCTATAAGGTTACGCGCGTCACTGACAACAACCATTGTTCCGTCATCCAAATACGCCAAGGCTTGCCCCGGCTCTTTTCCTTCCCGGATCAATTTTAATTCCAAGATCTCGCCGGCATAAACGACAGGCTTGACGGCAATGCTCAGTTCATGGACATTCAAAACATGAATTCCCTGTAAGTCCGCTATGCGCCCTAAATTAAAATCCGTCGTGCATATTCGCGCATCCAATAGTTTCGCCAGCTTCATCAGCTTAGCATCAACTTCCTTTTCTTCGTTCAATTCGTCCTCATGAATATGAATATGGATCTTCGGGTCGGCCTGCATGACCCTTAACAGTTCCATTCCCCGACGGCCGCGCTGGCGCTTATTATCGTCGGCAGAATCAGAGATCTTCTGAAGCTCTTTTAGAACGCATCGGGGAACAACCAATCGTCCGGCAAGAAAGTTCGCTTTATAAATGTCCGCAACCCGGCCATCGATGATCGCGCTCGTATCCAGAAGGATGGACCCGCCACTGACATCTTGCCGGCGAAACCGGACATAAGGAATAATAACATTAAATTCATCTTTACCACGCAGGGCAACAACCGTTCCTAAATAGGAAAAGATGACCGTCAGAACCACGCGAGAGATCGCCTGAAAAAAAGGATCGAGAGGGATCAATGACAGGATATCAGAGATCAATTTGGCCATGAAAACACCCAAAAGAAGACCAAAAACCATGCTCGACAGACCGCGCAATGAAATACGATGAAGGCGCTGCTCGAGGAACATCAACACCAAGCCGCTTAACGCTCCCATCTCAAGCCCTAGTATCGGCCGTTCAATGATCACCCCAATGTAGTATCCGACAATCGCACTTATAATGAGAAAAAAGATCCGAACAAATAATAATGTCATACGACTCTCCCCCTATGATAAAGCATCGAAGGCTTCTTTAACCGTTTCTACCCCGACGATGTTGATATTTTTTCTTTTAAGATCCATCTTGACCTTCAAGTTGTTCTTGGGAACGATACATGTCTTGAACCCGAGTTTGTCGGCCTCGTTAATGCGAACTGCTAGCTGACTGACGCTGCGAACTTCCGACGAGAGCCCGACCTCACCTAAAATGACCGTATCAAAGGCGACCGGCTTGTCCAAAAGTGCCGAAGCCAAAGCTACCCCAACAGCTAAGTCCGCAGCAGGATCCATGACCTTTACGCCGCCGACCACGTTCAAGAAAACATCTTTATCCTGCAAGTTCAGGCCCAACCTCTTCTCGAGAACTGCGATCAACAAGGATAAACGGTTCGCGTCAAACCCCTGCGCCTTTTGGCGGACCATGCTGAAACTCGAACGGCTGACCAGCCCCTGAATCTCCACCAGAAACGGCCGCGTCCCCTCCATGATCGGCACGACAACGGACCCCGACGCATTGTGCGGACGCTCGGATAAAAAAAGTTCGGAAGGGTTAAGGACTTCGCCCAGTCCGGCAGAAGTCATTTCGAAAACCCCAATCTCATTCGTTGAACCAAAACGGTTCTTCGTTGTCCGCAGAACACGGTACGTCGAATACCTCTCGCCTTCAAAATAAAGAACCGTGTCAACAATATGCTCCAAAACCCTCGGCCCCGCCAGCATACCGTCTTTTGTAACGTGCCCGATGAGGAACAGAGCAATCCCTTTAGATTTTGCTAAATGCGTTAACACCGCCGAGCATTCCCTGACCTGGCTGACGCTTCCCGGCGATGAAGA
>DAOWBD010000137.1 GCA_030634235.1 Candidatus Omnitrophota bacterium
CAACATGAGCTCGATAAGGGTAAAACCTTTTATATTGTTTCTCATTCTTTCTCCTCCATAATATATTTTTGCCACTTTTCCTCCAGATCCTTAATGCTTCGTATCGAGACCGGATAAGCGAACTTTAATGAATCCTCGATGCTCTTGCCGTCGCGCAACTGCCGGCAAAAACTGTTAAACCGTGACGCGTTATATCGGGTAATCAGAAAATCTACCAGCGACACCGCCTGCACGTAATAAGTTTGGACAAGATCAGGGTCGCTCCTCTTGCGTATATCCAACATCATCATCTGGTTTAACGAAAGCAGGCGCTGGTTTTCTGCTAACCGACGGATCACGACCTTGATCTGCTTCCTCTTGTGAGGCTCCATCCATTGCGCGACCCCCTCATCAAGCCATAATGGAACCTCGCCCTTAAATCCTACATAATCCCTGAAAATAAGATGGGCCAGTTCATGAGGAAGAAGCATCTTCAAGAAGCCATCACTCCAGGCATAGCTGACAATCGTCTTCTCGTGATACTTCGCGACCCCTTCCGACCAATCCGGCTGCCCGGTCTCCTTTAGAAAAGATTCGCGGCTGGGATGAATATAGATCTTCACCCGACGGTCCCACGTCCAAAACTCTGAATAGCGCTGATATCCAAGCTCAGAGGCGATCCGCTTGTAATAGATCTCAGACCGGAGCAAAACATCTTTTGCGAAATCCTTGTCGCTGATAAAATAGACAATAAAGTGCTCGCTCTTGATCTCCTGCCATTCCTGGCTATACGCTGTCGTAACTGAACATAGAAAATAGAGAATAGAAAATAGAAAACAGATGATTGAAAAACGAAATCCGACCGGAATCGTTAATAGGCGCTGTTGGGACGAAAGTTTTTTGTCATACGCCGTATCCATATTTCGTATCATCTCACCGTTATTTGCCATTTGTTAATTTCAATTTTCCATTTCCTATCTTCAATCATCGATCATCTAATTTCCAGAATCAATCTTCCATCTTCCATTCCCCGGTATCGCATCGATCTTCCATCTTCCATCTTCAATCCTCTATCTTCCCATAGGCGGTCAAGCTCAGTTCGCCATCATATTGATCTCAAAGATCGGCAACAGCATCGCAACAACGATAAACCCGACAATCAGTCCCATCACAAGAATAAGGATCGGCTCAAGAAGCGACGTCATCACTTTAATCGCCTCATCGGTATCGCGCTCATAGGTTGATGCGATCTCGCCTAAAGCCTCGTCGAGCCTGCCGGATTCTTCGCCAACAATGATCAAACTGGTCATGAACTTAGGAAACACTTCCGACTGGGCCAAGCTCTTACCGAAAGAACTCCCTTCTTCGAGATCCTTGTAGCTTTTCATGAGTTCATCCTGGATGACCGAATTGTTGAGGATCGGAACAGCCACCTTGATCGCCTTGAGAATCGGAATGCTGCTATTGATCAAAAGCTCAAGCGTCCGGCTGAACTGCGCGAGTTCGCTTTTATAATAAAAAGGCCCAAGAATAGGCATGTGTAATTTTAAATAGCTTATAAATGATCTTTGTGCTTTTGTCTTTGCCCCTTGCCTCACCATGACGATCACGACGATCAGGCCCAACAGCAACCACATCCATCCGTGCTGTAATGCCGAACTGATACTTAAGAGAAATTTGGTAGGCGCGGGCAGGTCCTGTTCCATCCGCGCGAAAATACGCATTAAGCGCGGCATCACGAAGGTCAACATAAAGAATATCGTGCCGCCGCCGACAAGCGTCATCAGGGCAGGATAGGCCAGCGCGCTACGTACGCGGTTGACGATCGCCTCCTGTTTCTGACGGTGATTCGCGATCCTTAAAAGGACTTCATGTAAATTGCCGCTACTCTCACCACTGTTGACCATCGCGACATATAGCGGCGGGAATATCTTTGGATACTTTCTCAACGTAGCTGAAAAAGAAGTCCCTTCTTTGATCTCATTGCGTATCTCCCCGAGGATTGCACGAAAAGCGGGGTTTTCGGCTTGTTCGGAAATAATGGAAAGGCCGCGCAGGATCGGAACCCCCGATTTGACAAAACTCGCTAACTGCCGGCTGAAGATCGTGACATCTTTAGACTTGACCCTTGGGGCAAAAAGATGGCGTGATGCCACGCCCTTATCCGGTCCGCTGTCTGTTGCGGCCTCGATACGAACGGGCAGATAGCCCATATCGTTTATTTTTTCAATAGCTTCTTCCCGGCTTTGGGCGTCGACGGTGCCCTCAATATTCTTAGGGCCGTCCTTGGCTTTGTATTTGAATATGGCCATGATAAGTATTTCCGATATAAGCCGTAAGCTATACCAAGTATAGCTTACGGCTTATAGCTTATAGCTAACCTTTGTTTCAACTTAATTCTTCCTCCACATACTTATTCAGTCGCGCGCGTTCCGCGCTTGATATATCGAGAAAACAAACCGAAATATAAAATCCTTTTTTGGCCTGAGTCTCTTCATCATTGAGTTCAACCCGCAATACTCTTGCCAAACAAACGATTGGCTGGCTGGCATCAGGAAGGTCGATCTTCAACTCAAGGATCGAGCCCAAAGAGATCGCCTCATTGGATATGAGCTGTAATCCTCCGGCGCTGATTCCTTCGGTCATACTATACTGCGCCTTGAGATCTTCCGGCTTAAAGCTCTTACCCTTAACATTGACAATCTTGTAACTGACATTCACTTTTGTATTGAGACGCGCATAAACTCTTTTACATTTTCGCTCCGGTTTTGTTTCAGCCGCCGGTTCTTTTTGAGAATCTTCGGGCTCAACAACAGGCAGACTGATCGAAGGCAAAGGTTCCTCCTGCTTCTCATCCTCAGTTTCGGTGAGCTTCATGACCTCTTCGGGAGTCGTCACTCCTGCGATCACCTTGCCCCATCCATCTTGGCGCAGCGTGTGCATCCCGTGCTGTACAGCAACATTTTTTATTTCCCCCGAAGACACCCTCCGAAGAATCAGTTCCTTAATCGCATCATCGACCAGAAGGATCTCATAGATCGCCATCCGGCCAAAGAAACCCGTCGAGTTGCATTTCTTACATCCCGTGCCCTTGTAGAACTTAATATCATCTGCCGATGAAAGGGCCAGGTCCTTGGCGATCTGTTTTTTGATCTCGTCCGGCTGTTCCATATCTTCAACCTTACAGTTCGGGCATATCGAGCGCACCAGGCGCTGGGCAATAAATGCCTCGACACTCGTCGCCACAAGATAGGGCTC
>DAOWBD010000079.1 GCA_030634235.1 Candidatus Omnitrophota bacterium
ATCGACCGGATCAAGGCCGTCGCTAAACGCATTCTCTGCTCAAAAAAGAAAAATAACGGGATCGTTGTCGTTGTTTCGGCTCTGGGTGACACAACCGACGAGCTTGAAGAACTGGCCTTTAACATTACCAAAAATCCTCCCGACCGGGAAATGGACATGCTTATGTCGACGGGAGAGCAGATATCATGCGCCTTGCTCGCGATGGCGATCAAGAACCTCGGGCACGACGCCATTTCATTTACCGGGCCACAGGTCGGAATCAAGACGGATCAGTCTCATACCAAGGCACGTATTGAATCCATCTGCGCGCAACGAATACGCAAAGCTTTGGCTGAAAATAAAATTGTCATTGTCGCCGGCTTTCAAGGCGTCAGTGAAAACGACGATATCACAACGCTCGGGCGCGGCGGCTCGGACCTAAGCGCCGTCGCACTGGCACAAACATTAAAAGCCGAAGTATGCGAGATCTATACCGACGTCAAAGGCATCTATACAACCGACCCGCGTATTGTTCAAGATGCAAGAAAGATTAAAACCATCACCTTTGATGAGATGCTGGAAATGGCATCCCTGGGCGCCCAGGTCATGCAGGCGCGCTCCATTGAGGTGGCCAAACGATTTAATATTCCGATTCATGTCCGTTCAAGCTTTTCAAAGGAGGAAGGAACTATGATAGTCAAGAAGACCGGCAAACTGGAGGAAATTGTTGTTCAAGGTGTTACCTGCAGCAAGTCAGATGCAAAAATTACCATTTGTGCCGTACCGGATCAACCCGGTATCGCCGCTAAAATTTTTACAGAAGTATCAAAAACCGGCGTTAATGTCGACATTATCGTCCAGAATGTCAGTCATACCCGTCATACAGATATTTCTTTTACCGTGCCGAAAAGCGGCCTGTCCAAAGCCTTTGCCGCCGCAAAGAAAATTGCCCAAAGAATTAAAGCGGGCGAAGTCCTGCAAAATAAAAATATTGCCCGGATCTCCATTGTCGGCTCCGGGATGCGCTCGCATCACGGGATCGCCGCGAAAATGTTCCAGACGCTGGCGAAGAATAAAATTAATATTGAAATGATCGCCACGTCGGAGATCAGCATCTCCTGCGTCATTAACAGCATCCAGGTGATCAAAGCGGTCAAGTCACTCCACAAGGCGTTTCAATTAGAAAAAAGGAAATAAAAATCGCATGTCGCGAATAACCATATACGATACAACGCTGCGCGACGGTTCGCAAACCGAAGGCATCGCCTTTACGCTCAGCGATAAGCTCAAGATCACGACGAAGCTCGACGAGATCGGCATCCACTATATCGAAGGTGGCTGGCCGGGCTCTAACCCGAAGGACAAGGCGTATTTCAAGGAAGTCCGGAAGAAAAAACTAAAGAGCGCTACGGTCGCCGCGTTCGGATCAACACGCCGTGCCAAGACCAAGGCCTCGCAGGATACGAACTTACAGGAACTGGTTAAATCCCAGACCGAGGTCATCACGATCTTCGGCAAGACCTGGGACCTGCATATCACGGACGTGATCAAAACATCGCTGAGCGAGAACCTGAAAATGATCACCGATTCCATCAAGTTTCTCAAAAAGAAGAAAAAGAAAGTGTTTTATGACGCCGAGCATTTCTTCGACGGATATAAAGCCAATCCGGAATATGCGCTGACGACGCTTTGCGCCGCGCAAGACGCCGGAGCGGACTGCATCATCCTTTGCGACACCAACGGCGGCACGTTGCCGCGCGAGGTCAAAAATATCGTTCTTGCGATCAAAGATAAGCTCGACGCGCCACTGGGCATTCATGCCCATGACGATCTCGGCGTCGGGGTGGCCAACAGCATCGCCGCCATCGAAGCCGGCTGCGTCCACGTTCAAGGAACATTTAACGGGCTGGGGGAGAGGTGCGGCAATGCCGACTTGTGCACGATCATCGGGATCCTGCATACAAAGATGAAGCAGAAATCCATCCCGGATAAAAGCATCAGCAAGTTGATGGAGGCCTCTTATTTCATCAGCGAGATCAGCAATTTTAAACTCGCCGACAATGCCGCGTTCGTCGGGCACTCGGCGTTCGCCCATAAGGGCGGCGTGCATATCGACGCGATGATCAAGAACCCGCTGGCTTATGAGCATATTGATCCGGCCGTCGTCGGAAACCACCGCCGGTTCGTCACCTCGGAGCTCGCCGGCAAGATGCCGATCGTCCTTAAAGCCCGGCAGATCGACGTAACCCTCGATAAGAAATCGCCCGAAGCCAAAAAGCTCCTGAAAGAACTCCAGGAAAAAGAGCACAGCGGCTATCAGTTCGAAGCGGCCGACGCGTCCTTCGAGCTATTCGTCAAGCGCTCCTTAAAAAAATATAAACCATTCTTTACGCTGGAAGGATTTAAAACGACATCTGAGAAACGTTTTGACGGACATGTTTTCGCGGAAGCTTCAGTCCGTGTCAATGTTGATGGCCAAAGCAAATTCAGCGCTTCAGATGGCAACGGCCCCGTCGAAGCTTTGGATAACGCTTTAAGAAAGGTCCTTAAGAAATTCTACCCGCGTCTTGAAGAGATGCACTTAACTGATTATAAAGTCCGGGTTCTCGACACAACCGCCGGAACCGCGGCGAAAGTGCGCGTCCTCATCGAGTCTCAAGATAATACGGGTTCCTGGACGACGGTCGGTGTCCACGAGAACATCATCGAAGCCAGTTGGGAAGCGCTGACCGACAGCATCGAATATAAATTGTTAAAAGACCAGAAGAAATAGCGGACAAGCGCCCCGTACTTAAAAATGACCGATCTCTCCAAAAGATTTGACTTCAAAGCCATCGACGATAAATGGTGCACGCATTGGGAGAAGGAAAACCTCTTTCATGCCCGGGCGAATTCCGGCAAGGATCCATACACCATCGTCATCCCGCCGCCTAATGTGACCGGCATTCTGCACATGGGCCATGCGCTCAACAACACCCTTCAGGACATTATTATCCGGTATAAACGCATGAAAGGATACGAGGCTCTCTGGATTCCGGGGATCGACCACGCGGGAATCGCCACGCAAAATGTCGTCGAGAAACATCTGGCCAAAGAAGGGAAGACGCGGCAAGACGTCGGCCGGGAAGCCTTTTTGGAACGGTTATGGAGCTGGAAAAAGCAGTATGGCGATACGATCATCCACCAGTTAAAAAGACTCGGGTCGTCCTGCGATTGGTCGCGCACGCGCTTTACGATGGACGACGGGTACAGCAGCGCCGTCAGGGAAGTCTTTGTCCGGCTTTACAAGAAGGGCCTGATCTACCGCGGCGAATACATCATCAACTGGTGCCCGCGCTGCCACACCGCGCTCTCCGACGAGGAGGCTGAACATCATGAGATGCAGGGCAATCTCTATTATATCCGTTATCCGTTTAAAGATGATCCCGACAGATCGCTCACCGTGGCAACAACACGTCCGGAGACCATGCTCGGCGATACCGCCGTTGCCGTCAATAAAAAGGATAAACGTTACAAGGATCTGATCGGCAAGACGCTCATCCTTCCTTTGATAAACCGGGAGATCACAATCATCAGCGACGAGTTCGTCGATCCGGAATTCGGGACCGGCGCCGTCAAGGTCACCCCGGCGCATGACCCCAACGACTTTAACATGGGCAAGCGCCACGACCTTCAGTTCATCAACATCATGCATCCTAACGCCGAGCTCAATGAAAATGCGGGAGATTATCAGGGGATGGACCGTTTCGAGGCGAGAGAGGCCATCGTCGAGGCCCTGCGGGAACGCAAGCTCCTCGAGAAAGTCGAGCCGCACATGCATGCCGTCGGGCACTGTTACCGTTGCCACACGGTCGTCGAGCCGTACCTTTCGCGCCAATGGTTCGTAAAAATGGGGCCTCTCGCGAAACCCGCGATCGAAGCCGTCAAAAAAGGCAAGATCACATTCTACCCCAAGCAATGGACGAAAGTGTACATGAACTGGATGGAGAATATCCGGGACTGGTGCATTTCCCGTCAGATCTGGTGGGGCCACCGCATCCCCGTCTGGTATTGTGATGCCCCGGAGTGCACCGAGCCCATCGTTGCCAAGACAACGCCTGAAAAATGCCCGCATTGCGGGTCCGCCGATCTTAAACAGGATGAAGACGTCCTCGACACATGGTTCTCGTCGTGGCTCTGGCCGTTCGCGACACTCGGCTGGCCCGAAAAGAATGAGGATCTTAAAACTTTTTATCCGACCGCGTCCTTGTTCACCGCGCCGGAGATCATCTTTTTCTGGGTCGCGCGCATGATCATGGCCGGGATCGAATTCATGGACGAGATTCCATTCTCCGACGTGTACCTGCACGGAACCGTGCGCGACACGAAAGGGAGGAAGATGTCGAAATCCCTGGGCAACGCCATCGACCCGCTTGAGATCATCGAGGAATACGGCGCCGACGCGCTGCGCTTTTCCCTCATTATCAATTCAGGCCAAGACCTTTTCATTTCAAAGGAGAAATTCGAAATCGGGCGCAACTTCGCCAACAAAATGTGGAACGCCTCGCGGCTGATCCTGATGAACACGGATGCCATCGACCCATCATTCGGCCTCAGCTCGACAACAAAGATCAAGGATCTCGACCTGCCGTCGAAATGGATCATCTCCAAACTCTACTCAACGCTGCAGAAGGTCGGCTTGGCGATCGAACAATACCGCTATTCAGAAGCCGAAAGCCTGATCTACGAATTTTTCTGGGGGAATTTCTGCGACTGGTACCTTGAGATCATCAAGGACCGCTGGGATGATCCCATAACGCAGAACATTGCCTTTAAGGTTCTCACTCAATCCCTTAAGATGATCCACCCGTTCATGCCGTTCGTCACCGAGGAAATTTACAGTCAGTGCTACAAAGACAAGGGGCCGATCAGCCGGCAGTCGTGGCCGTCCGACCATAAACAGCTTATTGACAGCGCCACCGAGAAGCACATGCAATCGATCATCAACCTGGTCACGTCATTGAGAAATTTACGCGCGCAATGGAAAATCAAGCCGCACGAAAAAATACAGTGTCACCTGTCCTCAAAATCTAAGACGGACATCGAGCTGCTTAAAGGCAATGAAGCGATTTTAAAGAACCTGGCACGTATCGACGGGCTGTCGATCGATCAAAAGTCCGCCGGGCAAAAGAACACCGCCACGGTCATTGTCGGCAATATCAAGGGCGTCGTTCCGCTCGGCGAATTGATCGACGTCGATCAGGAGAAAAA
>DAOWBD010000191.1 GCA_030634235.1 Candidatus Omnitrophota bacterium
AACGGACGCTGTCACATAAATAACCCGTTTGCCGTCCTTATGATTGATCAGATAAACGCCTTCCTCTTCAACGACCTCTGCCACGGCCTTTAACGGAACAAGATTATCGAATTGATTGCGGATAAGGATATTGTCAAATGATGCCAATTCATCGCGCTCTTCAGCAGCCAAACGCACCAAAACATTGATCTCTTCTTCGGCCTTGACGGGATTGACCGTGGTGGCGACCTCACCCTTATAAGCCGCACGGACAGTCTTAGCGATCTGGCCGACCGTTATGTAATATTGCCGGGCCTTTTCTTCATTAACATGAATCTTGATCTGTTTCTTACCAAACTGATACGACGTATCCACATCACCTACCCCGTCGACCGTATTAAGATATTCGGTGAATTTCGCGGCAATCTCTTGTAAGACGACAAATTCATCTCCTTTTATCGCCACGGAAAGAGCCTTCCCCACCGGAGGGCCCGCTTGAGGCTGAGATATATAAAGTTTCTCTAAGCCATCAACATCTTTGATTTTCTCACGGACAATATTGGCGATCTCCTTAGCGTCTTTGTCCCTTGTTTGAAACGGCGTCAAAAACACCGTGATCTGACCTAAGTGAGATCCCCTTTTGGCATTAGGGTCAAAACCCCGCTCTTCTTCAATGCTTCCTAAATAGGTGCGAAAGGCATCCATATATTCTGGCGGCAGCTCCGCCACAGCCTCTTCTACCGGGGCGATCAGCTCGTTTAATTCATCAAGAGAAACACCTTTTTGCGCCTCCGCCCTCACATAAAATTGCTCAATACCCTCATCGGGAAAAAGAATAAACTTTACCTTAAATTTCAGCAGAAGGATGGAGCCGATCAAAAGCGGGATAAGAATACCGAACACAAATAGATAGCGTCGCTTTAAAGCTTTTTTTAACAGCTTCAGGTACCACGTCACCACTCCCTGAAACCATTTTCGTTTTTTAGGCACCGCTTTGGCGACACCCGTCCGCCTTTGGTTCCAGGAAATAAATTCCGCCATATGAGAAGGAAGGATGATGAACGCTTCACATAACGAGGCCGCTAAGGCGATCATGACGACTACCGGCACTTCTCTAATAAATTTACCCATAATGTCTTTCATAAATAATAACGGGGCAAAGGCCGCGCAGGTCGTAAGAATCGCAACGGTTACCGGGGCGATAACTTCTTGCGTTCCCCGGATGGCCGCCGCATGCGGTTCCATCCCTTCTTCTATATAACGATAGGTGTTCTCAGCAACGATGATCCCGTCATCAACCAGCATACCCAGGACAATGATCAACCCCAACATCGAGACCAGGTTGATCGACATCCCCAGCAAGAGCATTGTGATAAATGTAATAAAAATGGCTATGGGTATTCCTAAAGCTGTCATAGCCGCGGGAATAAAATTCAAAAACAAAAAGAGGATTCCCAAAACAAGGAGAAAACCTATTAAACCATTATTTTTTAAAACTCCTAACCTTCTTCTCACATAATAAGAAAAATCATTGGTTATTGTCGCATCCATACCCTCCGGCATGTCTTTCTTAAATCCATTAACCACCTTTTTGACCTTATCAGCCATTCGGACCACATCAGCCTGCTCTGATTTAATGGCTACCATGCCAATAGCTTCTTCCATATTCGTTTTAGCGATATGCGTCTTATCTTCAAAAGCATTAACAACCCTCGCGACATCCTTGAT
>DAOWBD010000177.1 GCA_030634235.1 Candidatus Omnitrophota bacterium
AGGGCCAAAATTTTCAATATGTCTAGCACCTTTTGCAACTTTTATGGTATGATTTTACACAGCACGGAAAAGCACAAAAAATACACAAATCCTATTTTATAGGCACTTAAAAAACCATGGGAAACCTCTCTCCATACCTTCTTTTATCGACCGGCTTGTTTGCTTTTATCACGCTCGGCGTCCTCCTGCTATTGATTATCGACAAATCAGAGAAGATCAACAAACTTAGAAGTTCCCTGACAACATTAAAGAATTCCTTTAACGACCTGGATGAACAGGCAAAATTGATCGTCAAAACGGACTTGGACCTCAACAAGGCCCAAGAAGAGTTGGATAAACGGCTCGGCGGCCTTGACGCCCTTCAGAAAATATCGCGGCTCATCAGCACCACTCTGGATGAAGGCGAGATTTTTTCCCGTCTTCAGGATGCCCTTTTGACCAACCTCCCTTTTGAGAAAAATCTGATCCTTATTTATGATGAAGAACGGAATCTCTGCAGCCGTGTCGCGCTTGGATTTGCCGACGGACGCATTCCTACTATTGTGGCTGACTTGGAAAAAGACAGCGGCATGATCACCTCTTTTGAAGAGAGGCACACGTTCTCATCGATCAATTCCCCCAAGCCCAGACGGGAATACATCAATCAGCTTCTTGGTGTCGAGCACTTTGTGTTCACCCCTATTCTCTCGCAAAAAGGGATCATCGGCGTTGTCTTCGTTGGCAACCAATCCAATGCGGCAGCGATCACGCAGGGGGATGAAGAGGTCGTTTCGATCCTGGCCAGCCAGATCGGACAGACCTTAGAGAACGCGCGACTATTTGAACAGGTGTTCCGGTCGCGCCAGATCCTGGAAGCCAAGGTCCATGACCGAACGAACCAGCTGGAATCCGCGCTCAAAGAAGTCCAAGACATCAGCAAGACAAAGTCCGAGTTCATCTACGCCGTTTCCCATGAGTTGCGCACGCCGCTGACCTCGATCAAAGGCTACGCATCAATCCTGATGGCGGGAAAATTAGGGGATATCCCCGATAAAGTCCGCGAGCGCCTCGGCAAGATCAACACGCATTCAGACAATTTGGTCAAGCTGATCAATGACCTGCTTGATATCTCCAGGATCGAATCCGGACGCGTCGAAATGAAAATGACCAAGTGTAATCTGATCGAAATGATTGAGAATGTTCACGACCTCCTCACCCCTCAAATGAAAGAAAGAAGCCTCAACTGGGCCTCCAATATCGATAGCACTATCCCCAATATGCTGCTAGACAGCAGCCAAGCAGACCGCATCTTCATCAACCTGATCAGCAACGCGATCAAGTTCACCCCGGAAGACGGCACCATTTCCGTTAACGCGCGCCTGAACAATGACGTTGTTACCGTTGAGGTGTCCGATACCGGTATCGGGATTTCCGAAGAGGACATCGTGCGACTGTTCGACGAATTCTACCGCGTCGATAACCAGATCAACCAGAACGTCAAGGGCACGGGACTCGGCCTGTCTCTGGCCAAGAAGATCGTCGAAGCGCATGGCGGGAGGATGTGGATCACAAGTAAGCTCAATGAAGGCACAACATTTCATTTCACCCTGCCGGTGAAACAATCTTTAACAGATAATGACTCCAGCACAACGGAAGAAGAAATCCTATGAGAAAAGAGAAAATCCTAACTATTGATGACGATCCGGACATCCTCGACGTTCTTGAATTGACACTGTCCGAACAATATGAAGTCTTCCAGGCCAATAACGGCGAAGAGGGCCTGCAGGTCCTCCAGCAGAAGAACCCAAACCTTATTATTTGCGATTACATGATGCCGATCATGAACGGCCGGGAATTTTGCAAGGCCTTAAAGAAAGATATCCTCCTGCGCCATCTTCCGATCATTATGCTTACCGGAAAGGGTGAGGTGCATGACCGCATCGGCGGAATCGAGGCCGGCGCGGATGATTATATCGTCAAGCCGTTCGATCCGAGCGAATTGCTCGCAAGAATCAAAATGATCCTCAAGCGCACGGAAAGCAGCCTCGACGCGAACCCTCTCTCCCATTTACCCGGCAACACCTCGATCATGGAAGAGTTCCAGCGCCGCATCGATGTCAAGGAAACATTTGCCGTCGGATATGCCGACCTCGATAAGTTCAAGGTCTACAACGATGTCTACGGTTTTGAAAAAGGAGACGACGTTATTCGCGAGCTAGCGCGAACGCTGATCAAATTCGTCAGGGAAGTAGGCGGGCCGAATGCGTTCGTCGGTCATATAGGCGGGGATGATCTTATCTTCATCATGGACGATAG
>DAOWBD010000075.1 GCA_030634235.1 Candidatus Omnitrophota bacterium
TATTCGTTTTAAAGAATAAAGGCCACAAGCTTGAACCCCTGGAAGCTTATTTATAGTAAATTTGATCCCGAGAAAGAAAACTTACGCGAAGCGCTCTGCACGTTGGGCAATGGGTATTTCGGGACGCGGGGTGCCGCTCCCGAGACATCAGCAACGAAAGTTCATTATCCGGGCGTGTATATTGCCGGCGTTTATAATACTCTTCCGACGGAGATTGCCAATCGGACGGTTTACAATGAGGACTTTGTAAACTGTCCGAACTGGCTGATGCTCAACTACCGTATCGATGACGGCCCCTGGTTCAACCGCCTCCAGGTCAGGATCCTCAGTTGGAAAGTCGAATTAAACATGTACAAAGGGATGCTTTCCCGTCGCGTTCGATGGCAGGACGCGCAAGGGCGCATTACCTTAGTTGAAAATCACCGCATCGTGAGTATGTCTCATCCCCATTGTGGGGCCTTACGCTGCACCATTACCCCTGAAAATTACGATGGAAGAATTACCGTAAGAAGTGGCATTGACGGGATGATTATCAATGCCGGCGTCGAGCGCTATAAACAGTTGAGCTCAAAACATCTCGAGCCGTGTACGCAAGGCCATTTCGGGGATGACGGCATTTTCCTTCAGATGCAGACGACCCAGTCGAAGATCCAGATTACGGAAGCCTTAAGGACGATCGTCTATCACGGGCATGAGAGGATCTATCCTCAAATGAACATCATTACGCATGGACGGCAAAGAATGATCCACGAGTTCACGCTTGATGTCACAAAGGGCGAGCGTTATGTGATCGATAAATTAGTGAGTATTTACACGTCGAGAGACCAGGGTGTTGCCGACAATTGCGCGATCGCTCAAGAGACGGCCAGTTCTATAGAAAGCTTTGAAAGTCTTTATAAAGCCCATCAGGCAAAATGGAAAGCCCTTTGGCGGATGTTTGATATAGAAGTGCAAGGAGACTTGTTCGTCCAGCAGACGCTGCGCCTGCATGCCTTTCATCTGCTTCAATCAGCGTCGACGTATAATGAGGATATTGATGCCGGAATGCCGGTGCGCGGACTACACGGTGAGGCCTACCGCGGGCATGTGTTCTGGGATGGGCTATATACGTTGCCGTTCTACAATTTACATGCTCCCGAAATTACTCGGGCTCTGTTGATGTATCGTTATCGGCGCCTAGGGGCAGCGAAAGAAAATGCCAAGCAGAATGGATATCGCGGAGCCATGTACCCGTGGCAGACGGCATCGACGGGAGAAGAGACCACACAGATCATCCATCTTAATCCGCTTTCAGGAACATGGGGCCCGGATTATAGCTCTTTGCAGCGCCACGTCTCGATTGCCATCGCCTACAATGTGTGGAACTATTTTTATACATCCGGAGACAGGGATTTTATTGACCGTTATGGAATGGAGATGATTCTGGAGATCGCGCATTTCTGGTCGAGCATAGCCGAGTGGAACAAAAAACTCGACCGCTATGAGATTGACGGAGTGATCGGGCCGGATGAATTCCACGAAAAACGCCCTGGGGCGAACAAGGGGGGCTTAAAGAACAATGCCTATACGAACGTGATGGCAGTATGGGTTATTGAAAAAGCGTTGCATATTCTAGATGGACTGATGCCGGAAGAAGACAAGATGGCGCTTCTTCTTAAGGCTGAGATCTCCGAGGAAGAAGTTGCGCGATGGCGGGATATTATTCGAAAAATGATCATTCCGATGGACAAAAAAGGATTGATCCATCAATTTGAGGGGTATATGGATCTCGAGGAACTGGATTGGGACGAATACCGACGGAAATATGAGAATATTCATCGCGTTGACCGCATTCTGAAGGCCGAAGGCCTCTCGCCGGACAGTTACAAAGTCTCAAAGCAGGCGGATGTTCTGATGCTGTTTTATGTGTTGAACATGACCGAGATAAAAGAAATCTTTACGCGCCTTGGCTATCCTTTTCATAAGGATATTATGAAGAGAAACTTCGAGTATTATTTTCCGCGAACATCTCATGGATCGACATTAAGCATGGTCGCGCACGCGCATATCGCCGAGATCTTAGGAGACAAGAAGCTGGCGATGGACTCTTTTATCGAAGCGCTGAAAAGTGATATTTATGATACTCAGGGAGGAACAACGCAGGAAGGGATCCACGTCGGGGTCATGGGAGGGACGCTTGACTTGTTCCTACGCAGTTTTGCGGGGCTCAACATCCTTGAAGATCGAATCTGTCTTGACCCTAAACTGCCGGAACAATGGCAGAGCATCAAATTTAAAGTCAGGTACAAGAACATATGGTTTGATATTCATGTGACAAAGGATGTGCTGTCGGTTCTGGTCAAGCCGTTTAAAGAGGCTTCATTAACACCTAAAGCTGAGATTCCCATAGAGATCAAGAAAAAGATTTATAACCTTCTCCCCGGAAAACTTCACAAAGTTTCGATATAGTATTTATCGCAACGTGTTATGAAAATCCACGAATATCAAGCTATTGAGATCTTTAAACAGGCGGGCATCCCTGTGATCGACGGGCAGGTTGCTGTCGACGCAGACGAGGCGGCACGCATTGCGGAAGAAATAGGCTACCCGGTCGTTCTTAAGGCGCAGGTCTTATCCGGCGGACGGGGCAAGGCTGGCGGGATCAGGATCGTTGAGAAAAAAGGAGATCTTAAGGAAACGTTCCGGCAAATAAAGGATCTTAAGATCAAAGACTGTCCGGTTGAGAAGGTCCTGGTCGTCCGCGCCGTTGATATTAAAAAAGAATTTTACGCAGGCATAACGGTCGACGCTTTGAAGAGCAATGTTGTTTTGATCGTCAGCTCGTCGGGAGGAGTGGATATCGAGGAGGTGGCTCGAGCCGACCCGCGCGCGATCCGGAAATTTTATCTTAATGAGGGCCGGTCGATCGACAAGACCCTCTGGTTGGAGTTCATCTGCGCGATCTTTAAGGATCCTTCCCATCAACAAAAAGTTACCGCAATCTTTCAAAACCTGATCGAGATATTCTTTGATCATGACTGCTCTTTGGCAGAGATTAATCCGCTGGTCATCGATGGTAATGGAGAGATCTTCGCGGCTGATGCCAAGATCAATTTCGACGACAATGCCCTGTTCCGCCATGAAGATGTTAGCGAAATGCGGGATTTAACCTTTGAGGACCCCAATGAAATGGAAGCGAAAGAGCAGGGCTTAAGTTTTGTCAAGCTCGACGGCAATGTTGGCTGTATTGTCAATGGTGCCGGCCTTGCGATGGGAACGATGGACATGATCCAATTGCTCGGAGGACAACCGGCGAATTTTCGGGAGGTTGGTGGGAGTTCCGATCCGGAGAAGATCCTTCACGCGATCAAGATTATTCTAAAGAATGACCGTGTTAAAGCGATCCTCATTAACATTTTCGGCGGCATTACGCGCTGCGACGATATCGCTAAAGGCATCTTAGAGGCGAAGAAGCAGATGGATATACCGGTGCCTCTCATTGTGAGATTGACAGGGACCAATGAGGCGCAAGCGAAAGAGATCCTCAGGGAACAAGACATTGATACGTTCCCGACGATGCGCGAGGCGGTCGTCAAAGCAGTCGGTTTAGGGCAGGGATAATCATTTATGAGCATTCTACTCGACGAACATTCAAAAGTGATCGTTCAGGGCATTACCGGGCGCGATGGTTCGTTCCACGCTAAGAAAATGCTGGAATATGGAACTAAAATTGTTGCCGGTGTAACGCCCGGCAAGGGCGGCGCAGAGGAGCATGGCGTTGCGGTTTTTAATTCTGTTGCCGAAGCGAAAGATCGAACACAGGCGAACACGGCTGTGATTTACGTTCCTGCCCCGTTCGCGAAAGACGCGATCTTAGAAGATATCGATGCTGGGATTGAACTGATCGTTTGCATTACGGAAGGGATCCCTGTTCTTGATATGGTCGAGGTCAAAAAAGCGATGGACGGTAAGAATATTCGCCTCGTTGGGCCGAACTGTCCGGGCGTGATCTCTCCCGGGAAATCTAAAGTCGGTATTATGCCCGGGCACATTCATCAACCCGGGCCCGTCGGTGTTGTTTCGCGAAGCGGAACTCTGACGTACGAGGTTGTTTATAATCTCACGTTGCGCGGGATAGGGCAGTCGACGTGTATCGGCCTTGGCGGCGATCCGATTATCGGCACGCGGTTTGTCGAGGTTCTCGAAATGTTTGAAGGTGATGATCAGACAAAAGGGATTGTTATGATCGGGGAGATCGGCGGCGAAGATGAGCAGGTTGCGGCGGAATATATTAAGGAGCACGTCACGAAACCTGTTGTCGGTTTTATCGCCGGACGCACGGCGCCGGCGGGCAAGCGCATGGGGCACGCGGGGGCCATCATTTCATCGGGAGACAGCACTGCCGAAGCGAAAAGAAAGATATTGAAAGGCGCGGGGGTTACCGTTGTCGACTATCCCGACGAGATCCCAGCGGCATTTGAGAAAAGTTTACAATAGGACTAACAGTATAAACAATGGAGAAAAAATGAACACAAGAACACTAACGATGGCCGGTCTTATTTTCTTTTTCGCTTTGACCGTACCGGCTGGGGCTAATCCTGATCTGCTGGAAGTGGCCAAAGATAAGCTCAAAGAACGAACACTGCAGAGCGGAACATTGGATATTTATGACAGTGATAAAAGTCAGGTTAGGAACTTGCGGTTGATCGCGATCAAGGATATTATCGAGAAGGATGGCGCGAGTTTGATTGTTGCGGATTACCGGGATATTAATTCCGGGGATATCGTCGGCGTTGAGGCTGATATGGTTTCTGCTGAGGAAGATTTTCTTATCAAGGGCGTTCGGATCAAAGGCATCCAGGCGGTCAATGAGGGCGCCAGTGAGGAAGAGAAAGAGTATACGGACGACGAGATCCAGGCGTTTATGATGGGGTATGTTGAAAGGCAGGGGAAGTTTACTGACGGAAAGATCATGCTATTCGATAAGGACAATGAGAAGATGCGCACCCTGGAATTGAACGAAATAAAGAAGGAAGTGCGGCGCATGGGCATCTTCTATAGCTCGAGCTCGAAATTTACGGATGTTGATACCAATGACATCCTCGATATCGACATATCCGTTGAGAAAAAGAACGGAAAATTAAAAGTGCAGGCCTTGCGGATTCGTAACGTGCGCAAAGGGCTTGTCGGTAAAGAGATTTTTCAATAAGAGGGGCCGCGTGGGAACGTTCGCGATAAAAAAGGGAAAAAATATCCGCCTTAAAGGCGCGGCCAAGAAAGAGGTTATCGCCGTTTCTTTTCCGGATCGCGTTGCCGTGCAACCGCCGGACTTTAAGGGATTAAGCTTGCGGCTTGCCGTCGAGGTTGGCGACGCTGTCAAAGTGGGAACGACGGTCCTGTCGGACAAGGCGAATCCTCAGATCGGAATTGCTTCTCCCGTAAGCGGA
>DAOWBD010000156.1 GCA_030634235.1 Candidatus Omnitrophota bacterium
CATTGGCGCTGAATCGCGCTATAAAATCCTTCAGCTCTTTGCGTTTGTCCTCTATTTTTTTATTGGTCTTACTGCGCTGCTCGAGCGCAAGCTGACTTGATTGTACCCAGAAAGTATACTTTCCCGGGAACAACTGTATCTTGCCGTAATCTATATCCGCGATATGGGTACAGACTTTATTAAGAAAATGCCGGTCGTGAGAGACAACGATGGCGGTATTATTAAAATTGCACAAAAACTCTTCAAGGTACATGCACGTCTCAATATCGAGATGGTTGGTAGGCTCGTCCAAAAGCAGGATATCCGGATTCCCGAATAACGCCCGCGCCAACAAGACACGCACCTTATCGCCGGCCTCAAGCCGGCTCATCTGCATCTCATGCAATTCTTCACGGACGCCCAGGTCGCTTAAAAGCTTCGCCGCGTCGGATTCGGCATTCCATCCCTCCATCTCGCCAAATTCGCCTTCGAGCTCAGAGGCGCGGATACCGTCTTCGTCAGAAAAGTCCGGCTTCGCGTAAAGCGTGTCCTTCTCGGTCATCACATCATAAAGATGCGTATGCCCCATGATCACAGTATTCAAGACTGTGTAGGCATCAAAGGCAAATTGATCCTGCTGCAAGACAGAAATGCGCTTGCCCGTGGTAGCACTGACAGAACCCGCCGTCGGATCGATCTCTCCGGAAAGGATCTTCAGGAACGTAGACTTGCCGGAACCGTTGGCCCCAATTAGGCCGTAACAGTTCCCTTCCGTGAAGACAATATTTGCCTTGGAAAAAAGTTTGCGTTGACCGTATTGAAGCGACAGGCCGTTTGCTGCGATCATATTTGTATCCTTGCGTTAATAGTTTAGGATTTACGGCTGAATGAAGTCCTGGAGTTTACACAATTTCAGGGCATTTGTAAACACCTTTTTCAACGATGGAGGAGCAATCCTGTTATTTCTTTTTGCGGTGGTGGCCGGAATGGCTTGCGTTACGCTTAGGCGCGTGGCCGGACCCTGCCGTCGTTTTTGGTTTCCCGACGAAGCCTTGCGGCTTAGTCTTGCCTGAAGGCCGGCGCCCGCGGCCGGGACGCCTTTCCGATTCTGACCCGCCTTCGACAAAACCGGCACTGGCAAATTTCGGATGCCGGGAGCGCGGCAAGGCCATTTTGATCATACTCTCGATCTTTTGAATATCGTGGCTCTGGGTTGGCGTCGCGAATGTAACCGCGTGGCCCTCTTTCCCGGCGCGTCCGGTGCGTCCGATGCGGTGGACGTAGTTCTCGGCATCATCGGGAAGGTCATAATTTATTACAAGCTCGATCATGCTGACATCAATGCCGCGCGCGGCGATATCGGTGGCCACCAGCACGCGATAACGCCCGCGCTTAAAGCCTTCCATCGCCTGGATGCGCTGGCTCATCGATCGGTCCGAATGGATCTCGGCGACCTTAGCGCCCATCTCGCGGATATTGCGGGTCACGCGCGAAGCCTTCATCTTGGTGCGGATAAAAACCAGCACCGTGCCGTGGTACTTCTGCAAAAGCATTTTCATAAGATCGTTCTTCGACGACTCTTTGACGATAAAAAGTTCCTGCGAGATATCTTCGACGGTCGTTCCGGAAGGCGCGATCTCAATGGTCAGGGGCAGTTCCATATATTTGGTCGCGAGCTTCAAAATATCCGGCGGCATGGTGGCGGAAAAAAGCATCGTCTGTTTTTTATTGGTCACACAGCGCAGGATGCTTTTGATCTGCGGCTCAAAGCCCATATCGAGCATGCGGTCGGCCTCATCAAGGATCACCACCGACACATCGCCTAGGCCGAGCGTGCCCTGATAAATATGGTCGTTCATCCGTCCAGGCGTAGCGACGATCACGCTGGGGCTGCGCTTGAGGTCCATCAGCTGCCCGTGCATTTTAACCCCACCAATCAACACCGCGCTGGTCATCTGAAATGCGTTTAACAAAGGTTCAAGGGCTTCAGCGACCTGTATCGCCAATTCGCGCGTCGGAACCAGGATCAGGGCCTGACCGCCCTCGGCGGCTAAGCGCTGAATGGTCGGAATGCCGAAGGCCAGCGTCTTGCCTGTCCCCGTTTGGGCGACACCCATGATGTCCTTGCCATCCAAGGCTACAGGAATTGCCTGATGCTGGATCGGCGTCGGGTCAATAAATTTCAGTTTGTCCAGAACTTTCAGCATGTCCGGGGCAAGTCCAAGATGATAAAATCCCGCGTGGGATGTATTCATAAAAACTCCATTCTTGATTTATTAATAATTAATTAAAGACAGAGCCCATTATAATGGGCTCTGCCTCTAATTACCAATTAATTTATTCCCCGACCGTTACGATCATTTCGGAGGAATTTGAGCGGATTTCGGGAACATACATCGCATGCGTCTGGTTCGGCATGCCGTGGAACGTGCCCGGAACCTCGGCACGCAGTTCGTAGGTAATGCGATGCTGGCCCTGTTTGAGTTTATCGACGAAGAACGCGGCCTTCTGGTCGCGAAACTCCTGATAGATCCATGTCGTGTTACCGGACTTCTTGCCCTTGTGGTCCAACTGATCCGCATACCCGCTGCCACTTTTTAACGTAACCGCCTCGAGTCCGGCAGGCTTGTAGTCCTCGACAACTAAATACTCATAATGGTTCTTGGCATCAAGCGTGATCTCAACACGTACGCGCTGGCCACTCTTGACCTCATCTCCTGACGCCAACGACTGCCAATCCGTCGTGTATCCTTTAAGAAGTGTCTCTTCAGTGTCTTCGGTAAAATACTCGCGCGTTACAAAAACCTCATTGCCCGCGGGCATTATGTTCTCTTCAAGCGTGAAGTACTTGAGGTACCCCGAGACATAAAGAGCGCCGG
>DAOWBD010000014.1 GCA_030634235.1 Candidatus Omnitrophota bacterium
CCAAGGATAAACATCTCAAGAAACAGCACGAGCGCGACCGTTTCAATCGAATACAGGAAATGGCCCCCTTTCTTTCTGTTCTTAAAATATCCGGAGAACATGTAGATCAACGCGAATCCCGTGAAGATCCTCGTCAAGGATTTGAAATACTTTGGGTATTCCACAAACCAGCGAGAGAATAAATTATTCACCCCCTCCCCCAGCGTCCTGAAGAACTCGCCGAAAGAGGCAAAAGACATGAAATAGTCTGAATATCCGGCTGTTACAACCGTCGTGGGGCGCAACCGCATGTCGAAATGATAAGACGCGCCCAAAAAGACCAGCAAGGACACGGCGTAAACGCATAAATATTTTCGGTTTTCTTTTCCCCGCCAGCTGGCCAAAAGGAGATTGTAGAGAGGGATCATCGCGGCGATAAATGCCGGATAAGAAAACATTCCTAAAGCCGGCAGCAAAACGAGGACCAGTATATAGCGCCCGCTTTTTTTCTTCTGAAGCTCTCTCTGGTTATAGAGGAACAAAAGGAATATTCCCACCAGCAACGTATCCATGGAATATTGTTTGAGCTCCGCAGAGTAATAGAGCATCATCCCCGACGCCGGCCAGGAGCACACGAAAGCGAAATATTGCCACCGATCCTTAATGCCGTAACTGGCGATCTTCATCCACAGAAAGAATGTCGCCATCATACAGATGAACGAAGGCAATCTCAGGCTCCAGAGACTGAAATCAAAGGCGCCGGAAAACTGCTGAATGAGAAATAGATAGGCCCTCGGAAACACTTGGAACGCCGTCAGCGGTTCGCTAAACATCTGCGCCGGCGAATACCTCTCGACGCTCCTGAAAACAGCTTCCTCATCGTTCCACAAAGGCCTCTGGTAGAATAAATGAAGGGAACAAAGAAAAATATACCAAACCGCAATAATAGAAATAGCTGCCAAGAAAATCCTGGATCCTTGTTTACCCATGCCTCAATTGCCCCCCTTGTCTGAAGATTGACCGACCGCAACATTCTCCCCATTAAGTGTCAAAAATGTTGCCAGCGAACGGTCCGTTATCATATCCTTAAAAAGAACTTCCGACACGATCTTATGCCCGGCTTCCGTCAGATGCCCGTCGCGGCTAAAGTACAGCCCCCTAGCCTTGTTATTTTCAAAATCACCGAGGAGGTCCAGGAACCGAATATCATTGCTTCGGCTGAAATCGTCTAACAAGCCATTAAAATAAGTGCCCATATGTTTTTGAATATACAAACTGACATGTTCCCCGTAGCTGTCCAATTCAAGCTGGACTTCCATTGGAACATAAACCATCCGGAATTCAACTCCCCGACTTTCCACCTCTTCCTTTAACGCAAGAAGACATTTCTGCGTGTATCCCAAAGCCTTCTCCCGGAAAGAATCATTCTTCGACAAGACATGATCAGGGTTGAGAATAAAGAACTGATCACCCGTGCCGTATTGATCGGCCCGTATCATTTTCTGGTTAAAGTCGGAAGCCTTCTTCATATTGTAAAACTTCACGTAGAAATATTCGAAAGCGCGGCTCTTATCAATAAGGAATCTCTTCAACCGGTATCCTAAAGGATGTCCGTTAAGGCTATTGGCTTTCACGGACGGATGGTCAAAATATTTTTGCACGAAATAACGGTGGGTCTTAAGCGGCAATCCGTTCTCATCGAGAAGGCTTTTCGCTCTGGATGTATTGTCCTCAAAGACATCATTAGCAAAAAGCTGGACGACCACCACGTCCGGCTCAAAGCGGGCCAGTTCCCTCTTAAAATAAAGGTAATAATTAAGCGGGGAATATCCCGACACTCCGGTGTTGAGGACTTCGGCCTTTTTATATTTTTTCCCGGAATAATTGTTCAGAAGATATTGCAGGCGCCCGCAAAAATTCTTGTCCCGCGAGACCTGAATGGCCTCGGTAAAAGAATCCCCCAAGATCAGGACGCGGAAAGTGTCTCTTTCTTTTTTGACAGCGATCTCGTCGCTTAAGAACCCGAACGAATTGGTCCTGTGCTCGACGGTAATTCGATCGCCTTCCGTGTAATGATGTTGGAACGTGTTATTGCCGGAATGGACATAGGCCAAGAACTCGTCGGGCAGCCAGACAAACCGCTGGCGGTCGCAGGTCAGATGATAGATCCTTATGCCCGACTCGGCCAAGATAAAGCAGACGACAAGAACGAGAACAACTGCCGCCACCGTAAATTTTCTTTTTCTTTTTTGGGACGTTTCCATTACTCCCCGCCTTAAAGCATGATTACATTAATCCCTCAACGACACCGAAAAATGATTTGAGCAGCCTGGCCTCGATCTCCGCGATGCTCAGCCCCATTTGCGGGAACGGCCCGACAGAATCGTAATGATCGTAGAAATCCTCATGATAAAACGGCACTTCTTGCTTGCCTTCCTTTAATTGAAAACTCGACGTGTAGCGAAACGGCCAGACGTGCACGAACGGCACGGCATCCATCATATCATCGATCGTCCCGCTGACATTCGAGACAATCGGGATTTCCTTTTTCTTTCCGATCGTCCAGCTGTTCTGCGGCGCCATGTCCCGGAGAATGTTTTCCTTGAGGGCCGCCGCTACTTTCTCATCGTGAATGACCAGGCCGACTTCCGTGTTCAGGTTTTTCGAACGCGGGTCCAGATTGAAGGACCCGATCCACGCGATTTTGTCGTCGAAAATGTAGGACTTCGCGTGAATACACGCAAAATATTTATCGGACCGTTTGACAGCAGCGATCGGCTTGATCATTTTATCCTCATCGGCCGGGGCGGGTTTGAACTCGAAGATCCGCCACCGGAAATTCTTCACGTATTTCTTTTTATTCTTGAACGAGAACGCGTAGGCATGGACATGATCGCCCGCCGCGAGGCTGTTGCTTGAAACAAGGATCTCAATGCCAGGCCGGTTGCGCCGGATACGCTTGAAGATCTTCGAGCCCTTCCTCTGAACAATCAAATAAGGCGTCTGCATGATAACGGAAGTTTCGGCCTCCTCTAAAAGGCTGAACAATGAGTCCGTGACCGCCGTCGTTTTATATTTTCCGATCTTTTCTTTCTTCCCCGGCTTGTCCACAACAAACTCGACTTTGCCCGGCACGTGAAAACCTCTGTCAATAAAAGCCTTCTTGACGCAATCGTGGTCCGACGCGCACCGGTCCAGGTCGCCAAAGAACGCCTCAAAATCCAGCCCCTGACTCCCGTTAAGATTATTCCCCGCCCCCTTCTCGATCAAACGGTGAATGTCGACCATGTCATCAGCGGCAACGGAAAACTCGAAGTTCCAGTATTCCATAAATGAATCGGTCATCGACCGAACCACCGGGCCGACAACCAAGACATCCCGATCCTTGAAATTCCTGTCGACACCGCGGTCATAATAATCGTCTTCGATATTCCGGCCGCCTGTGATCCCGATCCTGTCGTCAATAACAACGATCTTATTGTGCATCCGCCTGTTGGTTTTCTTAAAATCAAGGCCGTATCCTTTTAGCAAGTGCAACGTCGAGGGCCGGATCTTCTGGGCGATCGGATTGTACACCTTGAACTCTATATTCGGATGGATCGTCGCGAGATAAGCAATGTTATTCAGGTTCTTGTCAAGCGTCAGGTAGTCGACCATGAGCTTGATCTTCACGCCTCTTTCCGCCGCTTTGACCAGCTCTTTAGTAACAAACCGTCCGGTCTCGTCATTCGTCCAGATAAACGTCTGAATGTAGATCGCCTTTTGCGCCGCGCGGATCAGATAGATCCTCGCTAAAAGCGCTTCGTCGCCGACATTAAGAATACTGATGTGATGGGTATCATTTTGAAAAGTTTGACGGACCGGCCCCTCGAACGGAGAACCGGAGAACAACACGTCTTCATAAATATGCAGGTCTTCAACGGGCACTACTGGCACCTGGGAAGAATGATAGCTGCAGGAAAGTGAAAATAAACTTAAGAAAACAATGAGGAAACATTTCGTGATTTTGGGCATACTTTTAGATCAGACACCGAAACATCGACGATGATGTTATTAGAAGATTCATTGGCTATTGTAACAAATTGGCATGACCGTTCAACTGATAATTATAAATTCAGGTTCGCGATCATAAGCGAGAGGTAATCGATAATATGCCTTGTAATGAGGAAGTTGTGCCGTGTAAACTCTTTCGCATTTTGTCCCATTTGCTTGGAAAATTCGGGATTGTTCAATAAGTATCGTATTCTATAGGCACAACCCTCAACAGAGTTAACAGTAAAACCGGTCTGCCCGTAAACGATCTGTACCGTAATACCGCCGACAAAACCACCGATGACCGGCTTGCCCTTCCACATCGCCTCGGCAACGGTCAAACCGAAACCCTCTTTGAGCGACTTCTGTATGACAACCGTCGCCGCTCGCTGCAGGGCGTTGATCTCAATGTTTGCATCCGGCGGCAGGTCGAGAATAAATATATCCTTGTCCTTTTCCGCAGCATTCTCGACATCAATAAGGACTTGCGCCCCTTCCGGGTCATCCGCCGCGCCGCCGCCAGCCAGGACCAGACAGCAGTCATTGTATTTCTTGACCATTTTATAGGATTCGATAACACCAACAGGATCCTTAAACCGGTCAAACCGAGAAACCTGCAGGATCATCGGTTTATCTTCGGGAATATTATATTTCCGTAAAACACCCCGAACCTCATCCTCCGTAAGCTCTTTATTTTTATCACTCAATGGATCGATCGACGGGTAAACAAGATACTGCGGAATATTTAATTTTCGAGCAAATCCCGGCAAAGAAAGTATAGCGCCGTCATATTTCGAGACGTAACTTTTAAGAAAGTTCCATACGTTCCTTTGAGGGCGGGAAGCATCGATATGGCACCGCCACAGCCATTTAGATTGTTTCTTCTTTTTGTAGATCAATGGCGCAGGTTGCGGATCATGAATGATAACCATATCCGCATTTAAATCCATCTTTCTTCCGTTCTTCTTATTTATTTTCAGATAGGCATCATACATTTCTGAAGTAATAACCTGCGCCTGCCCTTGAAGCGCATTATGAAAGGCCTTCGTAACCTGATAAAACTCCGGCGACCCTTCAATGACATCCCATTGGGTATCAACGCCCAGATCCTGGAATAATGGAACAAGCCGATGAAGCATTTCAGCAACCCCTCCGCCCCATCGCGTCGAATTGACATGTAAAAGCGTTTTTCCTTTAAGCCGCTCGGAAATCCTATGGCCAAGATCTACGATCCCTGAAGGGGCAATGTCCCGATAAGCTTCCCATGTCATTTTATGATTATCCATTCTTCCCTCCGCTCAATTGAAGCTCATCATCACACAATGAAAGTATTTTCGCCCGAAGCCCTTCCAGACTGTACATATAGGAATCAACTTGCTCCACTTTATCCGCCAGAGATTTCCGGTCGAGAACTTCTTCAAACCATATGGCAAAATCACTCCGTCCTTTACGCACACGAAACCTCGCCTCAAAAACATGGTTGTATATAGCGCTTGCATCCACAACAGCCAAAGCATCTCTGAATTCCGCCAAGTTTTTGACCTCGATCTGAGTAGGAATTTCAATGATCCTTGACTTCATTAAATAAAATGGCTGTCCGGAAATAACGGAAGGATTGGCCTTGATCGACGACAGATGCGCGTCGATTACCTCGACCAATTCATTGCGGATATCCTCTAGATTTTTGTTCTTGGCAGGCGTGATCGCCGATAATTTCTCCGCAAGGATCCTATCCCTCACTTGCATAACAACCCAATTGGCAAAATCATTCGGGTAAGGCCCAACGATATAAAAATGGCGTAGAAAGCAGCTATGCATATGATAGTAAATGGAGTCAATCGAGGCCTCTTCGATGAGATCCATCAACATCACCTCATCATCTGCTTTCTTCCCGGTGAGTTCTTTTATTTCCACACAATTTGTAAAAGTAAATTCTTTCATGCCGCCCCTCTTTATTGTTTACAAACAGACCATACACCACGCACAAAATAAAAGCGGAGTAGATTCGCCCTGACATCGGGATTCTAAGAGTATTTATAACATAAACTCTTTAGGAGTCAACAAGTTATACAATCCCGAATACCCTTCTTTGACGCAGAAAAAAGGTGCCGCCAAAAAATCGGTGACGCCTTTTTTACGCAATGTAAAACCGGAATAAAAACCGAACCCCAGAAATTATCGCCCCTGTAATAAAGGTTTAACCGCCCGGGCAACGTTCCCGGCAAGGATCTTATGCCCGCGCGCGTTGGGATGGACACCGTCGACCCTCAGCCCCCAGTCTTTAATAATCTCATCCATGGCATCTTCAATCAGAAGGATTTTCCTGCGATTGGCGATCTCGCGAAACCCTTGCAGGTATTTCGGCTCAAGCATGTTGGCCTCGCCGATCAGCAGCACAGCAACAGCCCCGGACTTTTGGATCTTCTCGACAATGAGATCATTGTTCGCAAGCGTCTTCTCGCGGGAAATCCCGAAGTAAGCATCATTGCCTCCGAACTGAACAATAACAAGCCGGGGGTTCTTATCCAAGACATCCTTCTTCAACCTTTTGAGGCCCTGCCCTGAAGACTCGCCGCTGACCCCCGTATTGATGATCTCCTCGCCGATTAAAAGCCCCAACTGATGCGGATAACTGTACGTTCTTTTTAATATATACCCTTCCGTAATGCTATCCCCAAAACAGATGATCGGGTTTTTGACAGGCACGGACCTGACGGTCGTCGGTAATACCAAATAATAAAGCCCCGCTCCAAAACAGATGCTTATCGCGAGAACAATGAGAAAACTTTTCATTTTATAAGACCCGGTTGAGGTGTTGAAACATGTTTGAGTATACCACTGGGAATTCTTATAAATCAAACACTATTTGGCAGGGTTTTCTTTGAATAAGAGATCGAGGGTTCATCATTTTTCTGTTTACATAAAAATCCTATTATGCTAACTTGAAAAAGTCACCCATAACAAGAAAGGCCTCCTTATGAGCTTAATTCACTCCCAAACGAACAGCCAAATGCAATCGATCATTGCAAACCTGAGCAAGGTCATCCAGGGCAAGGAAGACAAGATTGAACTTCTTGTCTTAGCCCTCGTCGCCGGCGGCCACATTTTAATCGAAGATATTCCCGGAGTTGGAAAAACAACCCTCGCCCGGAGCCTGGCCAAATCGATCGACGGGAAATTCTCCCGCATTCAGTTCACGCCCGATCTTCTGCCGACGGATATCACCGGCATCAATTTTTATCAACAGTCCGAGGGAAAGTTCATTTTTAAACCCGGCCCGGTTTTCTCCAACATCCTTCTTGCCGACGAGATCAACCGCGCCTCGGCGCGTACCCAGTCCGCACTGCTCGAGGCGATGAGCGAGGAGCACGTTACGATCGACGGAGAGCCGCATTTTCTGCCTCAGCCGTTCATCGTTCTGGCAACCCAAAACCCTATCGAGTATCACGGAACCTATCCGTTACCCGAAGCGCAATTGGACCGGTTCATGCTGCAGATCGACATCGGGTACCCGCCCTTAGAGATCGAGCAATCGCTGGCGATCAACCGCTCGAGCCAGGATCCCGTCGACACGATCGAAAAGGTGATCTCTCTTGAAGAACTCGACACGTTGCGCGCCAGCGTCGACCATGTCAAAATAGAATCTTCGATCAGTCAATATTTGCTTCAGATCGTTCTGGCAACACGGAATCATCCGAATATCCGCCTGGGCGTTTCCACGCGCGGCACGCTTCTCTACGCGCGCATTGTCCGGGCGCTGGCGATCCTCGAGGGCCGCGATTTCGTTATTCCCGAGGACGTCAAAAAACTCGCCATTCCTGTCATATCGCACCGGATCCTCTTAAATACCAAGGCCCAATATAGCGGCATAACCGCCCCGAATATCGTCCGGGAAATCCTTGATGCCGAAAGAGTACCCCGCTGATGCCCAGAGTTGAAT
The DNA here is from genome assembly GCA_030634235.1 of Candidatus Omnitrophota bacterium. Lineage (GTDB taxonomy): Bacteria > Omnitrophota > Gorgyraeia > Zapsychrales > Zapsychraceae > 2-02-FULL-52-10. The sequence goes on from DAOWBD010000014.1 coordinate 7,952, forward strand.
GGTCCTTCTTTTTACCCGCTGAGGACCACAAGCAGGTCAAATGGTTCCTCTCTTATTGTTATTCCCGGCTGACAACCTGGGGGATCATCATCTTCGTTATCACGGTCGTCGGAATCGCGATCTCCTCCGTCGGAACACAGATCTCGGCCTATTTCCTTCCGAGTTTCATCTTATCCCTGCTGATCACATCTTATTTTTTATCACTCTTCTTCCGTCCAAAGATCGAGGCCCATCGGATATTACCGCATAAGATCAGCGCGGGCGGCCATTGTCTGTACAGCATCACTGTTAAGAATACCGGCAAGCGTCCGATCCGGAACCTTTCGATCTTTGAACAAACTCTGCCGTATGGATTATACGCGGCGGTTACTCACCCCGAGTTTAAAAATACGATTGAATGGCTCGACCCAGGCCAACAAGATACGGTCACTTTGGTTTTGCGCACGCCCCGCCGGGGCACGTTTGAACTTCTGCCGCTCATTGCGGGCAGCAGTTTCCCATCGGGCATCATGTATTCAAGAACCCGAGTGGGAGCAAAAGCAAAGATCATTGTTTACCCAAAGTTCTCACGGCAAACTGAGTTTCAATTACACGTCCGGCGGCAATTCCAGCCGGGAGGAATATCCCTAAGCTCGAAAGTCGGCGATTCCAATGAATTCGCGAGCACCCGCGAGTACCGCCAAGGAGACCGCCTGCGCGATGTCCATTGGGCTTCCTCGGCACGAACCGGAAAGCTCGTCGTCAAAGAATATGTTGAGGAATATTTCATCCGCGTCGGCCTGTTCGTCGACACCGAGCTCAAGCGCTTTGAAAAACATAAATGCCTGGAATCCAGGATCTCCTTATGCGCGGGCGTTGCTGATAAGCTCAGCGCAAGCGATTATATCGTCGATTTATTTTTGAGCGATGAGAACCTGCAGCATCTTCAAGTGGGCCGGGGCCTGGAGCAATTTGATCACTTGCTTGAACTTCTCTCGGCCATCGAAGGCGATTTTACCATCGACCTGGACCGGTCGGCCGCGCGGCTCGAAGAATTCGGTCGGGAATTTTCCGCGTTCGTCCTGTTCCTCAAAGACTGGGACCTGAAACGGTCACAGTTCATTGAGCATTTAAGGGAATCCGGAATAAGGGCCCGGGTCCTCATCATCCGCGACCGTCCGACAACATTGCCGGTCGAAGGCCAGGATGTTTCCGTGTACACGACGAATGAACTGGAATCCGTCAAATGACCAAGAAATATTTCAATCTCGCGCTAGTCCTCATCTCTTCCTGGACCGTCTATGGCTATTGTCAGAACGACCTGTTCCTCCGGAACCTTGCCGCGATTATTCTTGTCTGCTCTCTCTTATTACGTTTAAAAACAGGGCCCAAGCACTATGCTTTTTTCGACCACATCTCTCTTTCGACAATTATTATTGTCTCGTTCATCGCGGGATTCATGTGGCGCAACATCTACCCGCCCCCCGAAAACGCCGTCTCGCCGTTCCCTATTATAACAGCCGCTTTGCAGTCGGGAACGATTTTCGCGAGCCTGATCATTTGGCTTAAACCGTTTTCAATGAAAAACCTCTACCGCCTGTTCTTCCTGGCCTGGTTAACCGTCGCGCTTTCGATCAATATCCCCTTCTCAAACGTGACGCTGCTGATCTTCTGTTCATTTTGTATTATCGCCGTCGCCGTCGTGATCCTTCATACCATGCGCAAGCCGAAGAAAAAGAAATATTTATTCCGGTATTACCGTGATTTTATTTTCTTCTCAATAATTCTGATCATGCTCTCCAAGGGATTATTGTACTCTATTTCAAAGTCGATCGCTATCTTTGACCATGCCTTCATGAACCTCATCAGCGATTACGTCATGCCGAGAAATTACACGAATTTCTTGCGCATTGAACCCCTCATGAAACTCACATCACCCGGCCGAAGCGCCTGGGACAAGCGCCCCGTCCTTGAAGTCCAGGCCCCGAATATGTACGGACTCTATTTAAAAACGCAGATATTCGACGATTTCAACAATGGCGTCTGGACCGAGCAGAAAGATATCGTCAAATCCCGATTGTCCGACGATCTTCAAACAGACCTGCGCAAAGTGAAGATGACCATGTTCACGTCATTCGAACACATTATCCCCTCACCTTATAGCGTTGCCGCCGCAAAAGGGAACATGCCATTGACAAAAAGCATCGACGGCATTGTTTACACCGAAGACGAGCAGCGGACACGGATCTTAAACTTTTCTTTGAAGCCGAAGAATATTCCGGTCGAGTTATCTCCCGCGCAATACCGGAAATATACAGCCATTCCTTCCGACATCGTCTATCCCTTACGCGAAATATCTTCTGAGATCATCGGCGATGAGCTCAACACGGTCACGCAAGCGACCCTCCTCAACGATTATTTCTTCAACAACTTCCGTTACTCGCTTTATGTCGATTTTCAGGCCGACAACAAGGATTTGATCAGCATGATCCGCGAGCAGCGTCCCGCATATTGTACGTATTTCGCGACCGCGCTGACCCTGCTACTGCGTGCCCAAGGCATTCCCGCCCGCGTTGCAACGGGATTTCTCGCCGATGAAAAGATCGATAAAAAGAAAAATAAATTCCTTGCCCGTGTTTATGATGCCCATGCCTGGGTGGAGGTCCTTCTTAAGGATACCGACCCTAAAACCGGGCTCAAGCGCAACCGATGGCTGATCATGGACCCGACTCCCGCCGGCGAGCGCACCAAGGCGCTTAAAAGGTCGGGGATCAATTTCTCCAAGATCGCCGAGAATATCTGGCTTTCGTTTCTGCGCTTGAGCGCGTTCATGGAGAACCAGGATAAGGAAAAACTCAAAAAGAATACCCTCATCGCCCTCGTTCTGTGGATGCTTCTTATGAATATTAAAAAGATCATCAAAAATATCCGCAGCCTGCTCATCTCGCTTAATAGAAAAGCATTGTCCGTAAAAGACAAAAGGGATCCCCTCCTCTTGATCTATCGACGCTACGAACAGTATCTAAAAACCGCTTTTGACGAGACCAGAAGGATCACCGACACGGATCAAGAGGTTATCCGCCGCATAAAGGTGCGGCCGCAGATTCCTGCCGAAACAGTTGCGAAAATGGAATCATTCGTCGATCAATATCATGCAACGCGTTTCGGTTTTAAAGAAGATATCGACCTGAAGGCGATCATTCGGGGGATCGAGGAAGATAAAAAGAATTATAAGAATATCGGCAGGGACTCAGGAAATTAAACCATCCTAATAACGCAATCCTAACTTAATCCCCGCTTCTGTCGTCTCATTTTTGGGTTGTTGCCCTGTCCGGGGAATCGTTCCGGTACTATCGACCCAGCGGACAGATCCGCTATTCGACGTAAATTGCAGTGTTTCTGAATCGCGGATCTTCCAATACCGGAAGTAAGGTTCTATAAAATAACAGATATCTCCATTTTCATTTGTAAATCTTGCAGATGTCCTAAACCCATAGCCTTTATCCTGGTCGAACTCCATGGCATCAATGATATATAACTGCCCTAACGAGTCTCTGACCTTGTAGCCTCCGTCGTTATAATGATTATTCTGCTCGCCGTTGAGGAGCAAATCATATTCCATCGTCAAATCCACAACCCATCCCCTGTCGTATTCTTTCGTTGTCGTTAGACCGAACGGCATATAAAGATACGTCGATTCCCGCTTGAAATCAAAGGCTCCCGAAAAACTCGCAAAAGGCAGGATTCGGCCGGGAGAGTCATCCCTTAAGTACCGGTAGGCGATTCCGATATAAGGCGTCAGGATCAAGCCCTTAGCGGGCAGAAAATCATACCCGGCTAATCCCCTGACATCATACATAAAATTGTCACGCACGGTATACGTCCCGACATCATCACTGTCAAAATCCACCGACCCAAAAGCGAGCATTCCCTCAAATCGAAACACATTAAGTTTATTACGATGTTCCGAGAAATGATCGGAAAGGCCCAATGTGTCTTTGTTAAAAGAAGTCCGCAAGGTATAGGCCGCCTGCAAACCATATAGAAAACCGTCCTGCTCCATATAACCCGGCTCTTTGAACTTATGGTAGAACATCTCGGTACCGAATTCAAAATTCATCGACAGAGACTTATCTTGCTCATAGGTTGACGTTTTCATGGAACGGCCTGAAATTCTCGGGGAGGATACGACTTTAGGCGGGATACTTATCTCTCCATGATCCTGAGAAGAAATTTCAGCTTCAGGATATGTTAATGCAATATCCTTGTGAACCCTCTGTTGACCGAGGTTCCCCTCTACGCGATCAAGCGCCTGATCGACAATCTGATCCCTGCCCGAATAAGCGTGAACGCCGCTTGTTAAGCATAGAATCCCGCCAATGATCGTAATACGTAAAATTACATTCATGGTGTTATTCTATCACACAAGAAAATCAGCAAAAAAGGGTAAATCAAAAATTTAAGAAATGGAAAATCGGTTGTGTCAACGTGATCCATAACCATTTCATTGGAATTCCTCCTATAAGGTTTCTTTAAACCAATCCCGAATAAACGTAACGGTTTCCTCTTTTTTCTTTCTGATCAAATACTCCGCATGCGGCCCATTCTTAATAATAGCGATGTCTTTCTTGCCTTGCGCCTTATCATACAGTTCTTGAGAATGTGTCGGTTTGATCAACCAATCCGATTCGCCGTGCAAGAATAAAATGGGCGCTTTTA
>DAOWBD010000023.1 GCA_030634235.1 Candidatus Omnitrophota bacterium
ATTCTTCGACAAAGAAATGATCTTTTTTGCAATAGGATCAATATCCGAGGCCCCAACCATGACGATCTTCGCCTGATATTGATCAATAAGTGTATCGACCACCTCGGCAAAACGGCTCTCGGGCCATCTCTTTGACGGATCGCTCGCCCCGGGATGGATCGCGAAAAGACGATCCTGCTCCGAAATATGATGCTCGCGGCGGAATTGATCGACCCATCGCAGCGCATCCTCCTTAACGGGAAGGGCGATATCCATATCATAGCTCTCGATCCCGATCTCTTTTAAAACATCCAGACAGTACTGCGCTTCATGACTTTCGCCCTTATGCCGCACGTCCGGGATCGGCCGATTAAGTAAGAACCCGAACTTGTTATTTTTATACCCGATCCGGACCGGGATTCCCGACAGAAAACAGGCCAGGTTCGTTCTCTTTTTTGTATGCAACACAAGAACATAATCAAATTTTTGCCGGCGAAGCCGTTTGATCAGCTTGATAAATCCGAGCAAGCCTTTATGCTCGCCGTTGCGGTCATCGACAAAGACCTCATCGAGACAGATATTCCCGTCGACAAGATCGCGCGTCGCCGGGGCCACGAGAATAGAGATCCGGGAATCCGGGCGCGCCTCCCGAAGGGCTTTGATCACCGGGGACGTCAGAACAACATCACCGATGCGGTCGGTGCGGACAATGAGAATATTTTTGTAATCGTTCATCATTTAGAGGAATGACAGCGGCATCAACCGATAAAACGGTTGGCTGCCTCAAGAACATCTTCTTTCGATATTGTCTGCATGCACGTGTGCTTATGTGCATCTTTAGGGTCGAGGCAAACCGGGCAGTCGGAATTCTTTTTGATCACATGATACTGTGCGCCCCAGGGCCCGTATTTCTGCGAGTCCGTCGGGCCAAAAAGGGCAACGACCGGAACGTTCAAATAACTTGCTAAATGCATCGGCGCGCTGTCGTTAACGACAGCTAGCGAACAATGCTTAAATAACTCCGCAAGTTGAATAAGGTTCGTGCGCCCGCAGAGATTCACCGCCCCGGCCTCCATCAGCTTATCGATCCTTTGGGCAACCTTCCGGTCTTCTTCATCCCCGACGAAAACGATCTTTACCCCGCGCTCTTCAGTCAAACGATCACACACGAAAGCAAAGCCCTCCTCACTCCATCGCTTTGCGGAATCCGCAGCGCCGGGAGCAACAACAACATACTTCTGTTGGCGCCCGATCTTCTTGTCAACCAACTCTTGGATATAAAGTTTATCCGGTTCGAAAATGAATAATGACCGCGACTCATCAGCTTCCATCTTAAAATCATGGACCGATCTTAATTGATTAAGATGTTTCTCCCGCATGTGCACCTTCACCGTTTTATCAACACGGCACGAGGTCCGGTGACACGGCGCAATCATGAAAGGAATAGCCGTATTGCGCAGATCGACGACAAGGTCAAAATGTTGCCGGCGCAACGCGAAGATCCACGGTACCGTCTTCACGGGAGACTGATGTTTATCAAATACATGAACCTGATCGAAATGCGGATTCCCATCGAAAAACGATTCCGTCTTCGGCCCGATCACGATGGAAAGCTTAGCAGACGGAAAATCCCGTTTTAAAATATCGATGACAGGAAACGTCAGGATCACATCCCCGATATTCGTCAACGATATGACAAGAATTTTATTGATCTTTGATTTGCTTAACAAGTTCAAGAACATCCTCGACGGTAATGGATTGCATGCAAACATTGTCCGGGCACATCAAGTGGTAGCACGACTCCCGATTGCACCCGAGATCTTTCTGAATGATGTGCACCCACCCCGACCCCTTCGGCCCGGTGATCTCCGGCCGCGTCGGGCCGAAAAGCCCAATCACCTCCGTCCCGAGGCTGTCCGCAATATGCAGCGGCCCCGAATCGCCGGAGATAACCAAATCGGCATTTTTCATTAGTGCCATCAATTGTTTGAGATTTGTTTTTCCCGTAAGGTCAACGACCTTCTCCAACCCGGAGCCGATGATTTCCTTCGCCAAAGAAACATCTTTTTTGGCCCCCGTAATAATGACGGTGGTGTTAGATCTCTCAACAAGACCGGCGACTAAATGCGCATAACTCGACGGGGACCAGCGTTTCAGATCCCAATTGCCACCAGGATTAACAATTATTACCAGATCATCTTCGGGAATCCCAATCGACCTCAAGACCTTTTTAACGTCCTCCTCAGTCTCCGGCAACACTTTTAATTGACATTGACGGTCGTTGATCTTTACTCCGTACGACTCAAAAATATTTAAATAGTAATTCGAACGATGCACTTGCCCCTCTAAGGGTTCTGTTTGATGCGTTAAAAATCGCCCGCGCCCTTTCGCGTCGTACCCCACCCTCTGAGGTATTCCCGCAAAAAACACCATCAGCGCCCGCGTCAACGAACGATGCAGCAAAAAGGCCACATCAAAATGCCGGCGGCGCAGCTTCCAAATTAATCCCAGCTTCGCAAGAAGATGCCAGTGACGGTCTTTTTCATCATAAACAATGATTTCATCTACATAAGGAATGCTTTCCAGCACATCTTTGACTCTCGGAACCGCTAAACAGCTGATATGCGCTTCGGGATAAGCCTCTTTGAGCGCTTTAAAGATCGGAGACGAAAAAATAACATCCCCAAGCCAATTCACATTAACAACAAGGATCCGTTTCATGATTCTTTCCTGCAAGCTGTTGATAGAGATAAATAACCTTATCGAGCATTTTGTCTGCCGAAAAAGTTTCCTTAATAAATTCCCGCCCGGCCATTCCGATGGTATTCATGCGCGCGCGATCCCCAAAAAGTTTTACGATCGCCCCGGCGAGCTCATCGGGATTCTCCGGTTCCACCAGAACACCGGTATTCCCATCCTCGATCAGGCTCGGGATCCCTCCGACACGCGAAGCGACAACCGGCAATCCTGCCGCTTGCGCTTCCATGATCGAAAGACCTAATCCTTCCTGCCTCGATGGCATCGCGAAAATATCAAACAGCGATAACATTTCATAAGTTTTATCAACAATCGAAAAGAACCGGACATGATCGTTGAGGTTCAGGTGCTCGACATTCTCTCTCAAAGCGCGCTCCATCTTTCCCTCGCCAACAAGCAATAATTGCGCATCCGGAATATCGCGCACAATCCTGCTCATCGCCTCAACAAGAATATCCTGTCCCTTGACGTCGGACAACCGCGCCACAATGCCAACAACCGGGACATTGCCTAAATCGAACCGCGCGCGGAGCTCCTTCCTCGCGGATTGATCGATCAAAGAAAATTGTTCAAGATCGATACCGCTCTCGATGAGAAACACCCTTTCTTCCCTCACCTTAAAATCATCTTTCAGATGTTTTTCGACCGCCGTGCTGATCGCGATAACGCAATCGCCCCAACATGGCACCACCCTTCTTGATAATCGTGTTTTAAAAAAGCCGTGGCACGTTGAGATAAACGGTTTTCCTGTCAGCTTCTTAAGCCACGCCCCCATCACTTGTGTAACCCGGGTCTGCGCGTGAATAAGATCAATCTCATTCTCCCGGATATATTTTGCCAGCAGAGATAATGCAAAATAGATCTTCGGGTCAAGTTCCGACTTTGTTCGGATGTTTAAAGTGAGCAACTTCACACCGATCGAAGAAAATTCCTTTTCCATGTTCCCGCCGCTCGTCGCAACATGGACCTGATGCCCCCGACGGATCAGCCCCTTGCTCATTGTAAACAAATAGCTGGTGATCCCTCCGGCATTCAAATGTGTCGATAAAAAAAGAATGTTCACGATTTTTCCTCGATCAAAGACTCGATCTCGCGCGCGACCTCATCGGGATGGATATCTTTCATGCAAGCATGGGTCAAAATCCGGCACCGCGAGCTGTAACACGGAGCGCACGCCAACTTTTTCTCAAGAACAATGATTTTTTTCGCCGGCGGAATATGCCTCCGGGAATCCGTCGGGCCGAAAAAAGCCACAACCGGGGTCTGCATGGCCGCGGCCACGTGCATCGGCGCCGAATCCGGCGTCACAAAAACCTTGCACTTTTTGATCAACGCCGCTAACTGCAGGATATTGGTCTTCCCGACGAAGTTGGCCGGCTTGGACTTCGTCATCGATAAAAAATGCTGGGCCAACAGCTTATCTTTTTCCATTCCGGTAATGATGATCCGGATATTCTTCGCCGTAAGTCTTTCACAAAGACGGACCATATATTCGATCGGCCAATTCTTTGTCTGCCATTTCGCCGAAGCCGCCATGTTGATCCCGACGATGTTCGGACTATTTCCCAACCACTCTGAATCCAGCAATGTTTGAGCATACTGTTTATCATGCTGCGAGGGCCAAAGCTCAAGATACGCATTACCTTTGTAATGAATGCCGAGGCGCTCAAGAACTTGAAACTGATGGGCAACAGGAGGTAGGTTCTTGCACGCATCATTCACCGGATGCGACAAAAGCCTTCCCCACTTCCCGTTATTATATCCGTAACTCTCCCGGGCAAAACTTAAAAAAGAAAGCAAGTGGCTCTTGCGGTTATTCTGAAAATCAACGATCACGTCAAAACGGTATTTCCTCAGCTTCCCTGAAAGCTTTAAAAGCCCCCACCATCCCCGATCCTTATCTTTAACATCATAGACAATGATCCCATCTAAATAAGGACAATTGTGCAGAATCCTCCTCGACTCTTTTCCGACCAGGCAATGAATTCTTGCATGCGGGAATTTCTTCCGGATCGCATTGAGCGATGCCGTAACCAGAACAACATCCCCTATGGAAGCAATCTTAACAACAAGGATGTTGAGTGAATGTAAAAGCTCTTCGTAGACCTTGATCGTGCTTGACGCCATATGTTCAAGTGTGAAATTGTTCTTAAGCTTTTCTTTTGCGCCGGCAACCAACCGGTTCGCCAAACCCCGGTCATTTGCGATACGAATCACCGCCTTGGCCATGGCCTCCGTATCCCTCGGCATCACAAGCAATCCCGTTTCTTCATCATCAATAATATCGACAACACCGCCAACCTTCGTCGCCACGACCGGTACGCCCGATGCTTGCGCTTCCAAGATCACTCGCCCGAAAGCCTCTTGCGTGATCGTTGACAGAACAAGAATATCGGTTTTCGCGAGAATTTGCGGAATATCCCGGCGGTTGCCGAGAAACTCAACATGGTTTTCGATCCCTAAACGGCGCGCCAGCAATTCCAATTCCTGCTTGTTCGAAGGTTTTTCCGCCGGGGCATCACCGACGATCCAGATCTTCGAGTATGGAACCGTCCGAATGACCTTCGCCATTGCCTTAAGAAAGAACGCATGCCCCTTGAGCGGCGTGATCCGCCCAACAATCGCAATGTTGCACCGTGATGCACCTCCGGAAGGATCCCGTCGGACTTTAAACCTTTCCAAGTCGACGCTCCTCGGAATGCAGCGGATGCTGCGCGGCAAAACACGGAACCGGTCGATCATGTGCCGACCGATCACTTTGCTTGGAACAATTACCAGCTTCGACCAGCCCATGACCTGGCTGAAGAAGCGATTCTTGTAATGGCCATGGCACGTCGTGATAAAAACCGCTTTTGTTTTACGGCAGGCAAAATAAGAGATCCATGCCGGAACGCGCGACCGGGCATGGACAATATCGATCTTTTCCCGTCGAATGACATCGCGTAGGTCCTTGACGGCCCGGATCATCGTCCACAGCGATTTTCTATGTAGCGGTAAGCCGTAATGGCACGCACCCAAAGACTCCAGACCGCTAACAAGTTGCCCGCCGTTTGAAACGACAACAGCCTTGTGCCCGTGCCGGACCAAATACTTGGCAAAATCAACCGTCCCGGTCTCGACCCCTCCGACATTCAGTTCTGGAATAACCTGTAAAACATTCATAGGATGACTTCAACGAGAAGACTTTCGCAGGCGTGAAATAGTTTTTCCGCGCTAGATAACCTTTCGAACCGCCTCGAGGATTATTTCATCATCATTAATTTTCTTCGTTTGAATTTTTCCCTTGGCCACATTATAAATCGACTGTCCAAGGTCATTAACGCTCGACGAGAGAACAAATCCTTGCGCATTGAGTCGCTCTGCAAAGGCCCGATGTTTATTCCCGCCCTTCAAGACCTTCGCTTTCATCTGAGGCGAAAACACGATCGTGCTTTTTCCCGAACTCGCCGCTTCAGAGACCATGGAAAGACTGTCTCCCGAAACCACAACGATATCCGACAAGCCGAGGATCCCGCCCACGGCCTCGGAAACATTTTCGCGGTTCGCGAGTATCAAAAGAGGACAATTGGGATGTTTTTTAAACTCCTTAAAAAGCCTCTGTTCAATGCGCGCCGGCGTCCTGCGTGAGGTCGTGATCAAAATATCCATGTTGATCTCCGTCAAGACTTCTTTCACCTGACGGATCAGAACCTTGATCTGCCGGTCGCTCAAGAATACCGTCTTGCCATCGCCTCCGATGAAAAGACCGATCTTCGCCCTGAGATTATCTTTAAGATGTGAATACTGGTTAAGCAACGCCTGCGACTGCTCCTTGAGATATTCCTCCATAACCAGATTCGGCGCCGCGTAAGTGATCGCAAAAAGGTTCTTACCTTTTTTTCTTTTAGGCTCGTCATGCTGGGGCAAAACAACGAGGTCAAAGCGTCCGTAATTCAACAGGCCGGGCTTGAGGATCACGATACTTTTCGCGCTGCTGTCACGCGACAAAAGATTATTAACCCCGGCGATCGACGACCCGCAAGAGATGACGAAATTCGCTTTCATCGTCGCCACCCGTTGAAAAGATTCTGCCGTTAAGAACCATTTTAAAGATTCCAGCCTCCCCTGATAAACAAAAGGATGTGAAAGAACGCTCAGAACAGAAAACAAACGAGCCTTAAAGCGGCTTTTGAAAATGACCGGTATAATTTGTGTTGTTGCCTTGATCGAACGCTCCGCCAGCGCCTTTTCTGTCATTCGGGCGATGCATTGCGACTGGCGCAAGTGCCCGGTCTTTCCGTCGCTGAGAACCGAGATATTTGCCTCATTCGAATACTTCCAGATCTTGTAAAACCACATGTACTCCGCAGGATACTTATTGACATAATGCTCCATGATCTTCGTGACCTTCTTCAAGCTCGCGATCACATCAGCTTCCATATCCCCGGTATTTTCAAGCACAAGAGGCTCGTGAATGATCATCTTATGGTGGGATCCGTTCTCGCGAATGATCGCGGAAAAACAGATCGGAACGCCTAATTTAAGCCCCATCCGTATGGCCCCGACCGACATTGTCGCCTGACGGTCGAAAAAAGGCACCAAAACACCGTCACGACCGCCCTGATCAACAACCATTCCGATCACCTCGTTATTCTTCAGGCTCCGAACGAAGTCACGGGTCCCGCTCCCTCTTGATAAAAGCACCGAACCACCGCAAGCCCGGTAAGAATTCAACAAGTCATCAAGCTTTGAGTGCCGCTTCTGCGGCTTAACGAACATTTTATAGGGATGGCCGAGCATCGCACACGATAAACTTGCTAATTCCCAACTCCCGAAATGCATCGCTAGTATGATCGCGCCCTTGCCCTGCTTCAATGACTCCGTAACGTGCTCTTTCCCCTCGACGGTAACGACCCGGTCAAATTTGACCGGCGTTAATAACGGCATGCGGAACAGCTCGATCAGGTTCTGCCCGTAGTTCTTGAACAGTCTCTTGGTGATCTGCTTGATCTCATTAGGAGATTTGGAACCTGAAAAAGCGATTTTTAAATTTGAATACGCCCTGGACTTATGCTTAATATCAAAATAATAAGCGAACATACCGATCCCTTTGCCGATCCACAAAGCAATACTGACCGGAAGATAGCGGATAAAAAATCCAAAAACACGCATGCTATAATATACGATTGATTCTTTCAAGAAACGCATCCTCCCCATTAACAATTGAGATCTTGATCTTTAAGGCTAAAACACGGATATGATCGGGAAGCATGCTCATAAAAGGCCCAAACTTCACCGCATCCTTTTCTGTTGTCATGACCGTTGCTACTCCCCGTTCCTGACATAACCGAACGACATCTTCGATATCTTTCGCGCAATAAATATGATGATCCATAAACGCAAAATGCCCATCGATATCCGTCTCTAATTCGACTAATGTTTTGATAAATGAATTCGGGGACCCAATACTACACACCGTAGCGACCTTCTGCCCCCTGATCGACTCGAGATCAAGATCTGACTTCAAACGCAAATCTGAAAATCCGACCGGTTCATGAATAGCTTCGACGATCAAGGCCTTTGGATTGACCGCCGTTAGATCAGACCTGATTCCCGTCAGCCGCGCGCGGCCAAGATCGCTTTTCGTTAAAACAAAAATATCGGCCCGTGATAAAGCCTTCTTGGATTCCCGCAAAATTCCGCGAGGCAGAAAATGGCCGTTCCCCCAGGGATTCGTCGCATCGACCGCGACAATGTCAATAGCACGGGCTAACCGCCAGTGCTGAAACCCGTCATCCAAAAGAAAAACATCGGCCCCACCCGTTTCCAAAAACATTCTGGCATTCTTGATCCGGTCGACCCCGGCAAGAACCGGAATGTTCAATTGCACCCGAAGCATGGCCGCTTCATCACTGTTTTGGCCTTGATCCAATGCTTCCGTCGCCATATATCCTCTCGTGAGAATAACCGGCCGGGAGCCTTTTTCCTTGACGGCCTGCGCGATAAAACTGACCAAAGGTGTCTTTCCGACACCGCCAATCGTAAGATTACCGACACTGACGACGGGAACGGAAAGCCGATGACATTTCAACACACCGGACTTATAACAACCTGCCCTGATAACCAAAAGAAAACGATAGACCTGCGAGAGGACCCACAATATTCCACTGACAACAGGAACCGCGCCCCCTTCGATCTGATCGGTCATCACCAAATATAAAAATCGTTTCATGTTCTTTCCGGCATCAGGCCAGCCGCTCTCTAATTGCATCTAACGTCTTGACCGTCGCCCCCTGATATTGCTCGACGACCCCTCGGGCCGCTTCACCGATCTCTTTTGCGCTCTGTGGATCAGAAAGAAGACGCCGGGCTTCCGTCAACAATTCCTGTGAATCCCGGACTTCAACAAGCGCTCCGGATTGCAGAAAGATATTGACGGCATCTTTAAAATTCTGTGTCATCGGCCCGACCAATGTAGGTTTCCCCAAGCTAGCCGGCTCGATCATATTTTGCCCACCGCCAACCGCAAGTGACTTCCCAACGAAAACGACGCTCGCTAAACTGTAAAGATCACGTAAATGCCCGATCGTATCGACAACCACCACCGACCGCGCATCGCTTTTATGCTCCCCGACCTGGGAGAATCGGACCGGACGGTATCCCTGCTTCTCGACAAGATCAATGACCGCATCAGCGCGTTCAATATGACGCGGAGCAAGAACCAAACGCAGGTCGGGAAACTCCGCGACCAATTCCCGGTACGCATCAATCAAGATATCCTCTTCGCCCGGATGCGTGCTCCCGGCAATCAGAAGGTCTTCATTCTCCTGAAAACCCAAACTCGCCTTTTGCATTTCCGTTGCAGCCGGGATATTATCGAACTTTAAGTTTCCGACAATGCATACCTTTTCCGGTACCGCGCCC
>DAOWBD010000019.1 GCA_030634235.1 Candidatus Omnitrophota bacterium
GATCCGTCAAAGAGATGGCCCGAGAGCCGTTTTGCCGAGGTGGTCGATACACTTATTGATCAATATCAGGCGAAGATCGTCATGGTTGGGGCCTCGGATATTGATCCTATTGCAAAAAAGATCATTTCTTTGTCGAAGAATCAGGCCGTGAATCTTGTGGGGAAGACGACGGTTGGCCAGTTAGCTGGCCTTTTGATGAGATGCGACCTGCTGGTTTCCAATGATTCCGGGCCTGTCCATGTGGCTGCGGGGGTTGGAACCCCGGTTGTGTCGATCTTTACGCGGAATCAGCCCGGTATTAATCCGGAACGATGGAAGCCCCTTGGGGAAAAGGCGAGGGTTGTCAGCGTGTCATCTTTCCAGAGCGGCGGGATTTCCTTTCAAAAAGCCCAAGAAGCGGACATGAAATATTTGGAACTCATTCCGGCAAAAGCGGTTTTAGAAGCTGTTGACGCGCTATTTAAACTGTGTTAAAATTAGCTTTCGTTTGACCTGAAGAAGCCCGATAATACTATTATTCTCTTTATTATTAATAATTAAACACTTATAGGCCTGATCAAATGGGTACGTACGAACATATTTTTTCGAAATTTGGAAGAAAAAATATTCTTGTAATTGGTGACGTTATCCTGGACCAGTATATCCAGGGGAGTGTCTCAAGGATTTCTCCCGAGGCCCCGGTTCCGGTTGTTCTCGAAAAGGACTCTTTTTACACGCCCGGCGGCGCGGCGAATGTCGCCCATAACCTACGCGGTTTAGGGGCGAAGGTCACTCTGATTGGCAGGATCGGCAATGATCCTGAAGGACATATCCTCAAGAGGCAGCTGCGGAAAGAAGGGGTCGGCATACGCGGGTTGTTTACCGGTAAACGATTGCCGACGATCTGCAAGACCCGGGTCATTGCGCAGGGCCAACAAGTTGTCCGTATCGACCGCGAGAAAATAGGGAGCTCTGGGGAAAAGGATATCCAGAGGAATATCTATCGTTTTATCGAGAGCAATCTTAAAACATTCGATGCGATCATCATATCGGATTATGGAAAAGGTTTGATCACGTCCGATCTTGTCAATTTTGTCCGCGTGCAGGCCCTTGCAAAAAAAAAGATTATCCTTGTCGATCCAAAAGTCGAACATTTCAGTTATTACCGCAATGTGACCGCGATAACCCCGAATCTTAAAGAGGCGGAGAACGCGATACGCAATATCAAGATTACGTCGAAGTCGGCCGGGCAGCTTGGGATCCATAGCGACAAACTTGAAAAAGATAAAGATATCAATTTAGCCGGCGTGGAACTTCTGCGCTATTTGGAGTTAGATGCGCTTTTGATCACTCTTGGGGAACGTGGCATGCGGTTATTCGAAAAAGGGAAGAATCCCGTTTCGATCAAGACGAAGGCGCAGGAAGTTTATGACGTCTCCGGCGCCGGGGATGCGGTTATTTCAGCGTTCACGCTGAGTCTTACCGCAGGCGCGACGAAGCGTCAAGCGGCACAGATCGCGAATTTCGCGGGAGGGATCGTCGTCGGGAAAATGGGCGCCGTTGCGGTCAGTAAAGAGGAACTTTTAAAAGCAATAAAGGATCAGTGAAATGAAGATCATTGGTATCATACCGGCGCGGTGGGCGTCAACGCGGTTTGAAGGCAAGGTTCTGGCGGAGGTCGGCGGCAAGCCGATGATCCAACATGTCTGGGAGCGTGCGCGCCAAAGTGAATTATTGAACGACCTGATCATTGCCTGTGATGACGAGCGCGTGGTGGTTGCGGCGGAGCAGTTCGGGGCCAAAACCGTTCTTACGTCGAAAAATTGCGCTTCCGGAACGGATCGCATCGCGGAGGCGGTCGAATCGATTGAAGGGGATATTATCGTCAATATTCAGGGCGATGAGCCTTTGATCGACCCTGCGGTTATTGACGCGTTGGCGACGGCCCTTGTCGATGATTCGTCCTGTTTGATGGGAACAATGATTAAGGTGTTAACGTCAAAAAAAGAATTGAAGGACCCGAACGTGGTCAAGGTCGTTATCGACGGCGAGGGTAACGCGCTGTATTTCTCGCGGTCGCCCATTCCCTACAATCGCGACGATGATGATGAGGCGATCTATTATAAACATTTGGGGATCTACGCGTACCGGAGGGATTTTCTCCTTTCTTACAAAAATTTACCGAAATCGAATTTGGAGAAGGTTGAACAGTTAGAACAACTCAGGGTGCTCGAATTCGGTTACAAGATCAAGACGGTCGTGACAGATATCGAGACGATCGGCGTTGACACGCCGGAAGACCTCAGTCGCGTCGAGAAACTTTTATCTAAGAGCGTGGAGACGGAATAATCATGGCCAAATCGCTTAATATTGGGAAGATCAAGATCGGTGGGAAATTGCCGTTTGTCCTTATCGCAGGTCCGTGCGTGATCGAGAATAAAGAATTGGCGCTCAAGACAGCGATGGCCGTCAAAAGAATCGCTGCGAAAGTCAAGGTCCCGTTCATTTTCAAAGCGAGTTACGATAAGGCCAATCGCACGTCTGTCAGTTCGTTCCGAGGCCCGGGAATACAGCGCGGTTTAGAAATTTTAGCGGAGATAAAAAAAACAGTTAAGGTCCCGGTCTTAAGCGACGTGCATTCTGTCGAGGAAGTGGACCGGGCAGCGGAAGTTCTGGACATCCTGCAGATCCCGGCGTTCCTCTGTCGTCAGACAGACCTGTTGATCGCTGCCGGAAAAACAGGAAGAGTCGTAAATATTAAAAAAGGGCAATTCCTTGCTCCTGCCGATATTAAACAGGCGATCAAGAAGATTGAACATACGGGCAATAAGAAGATCCTTCTAACCGAGCGCGGGACGAGTTTCGGTTATAATAATCTAATAACGGATTTCCGCTCGTTAGCGATCATGGGCAAGACGGGCTATCCGGTTGTTTTTGACGCGACGCACAGCGTCCAGCAGCCGGGAGGATTAGGGGACGTTTCTGGAGGGAACAGTGAATATGTTCCGTTATTAGCGCGTTGCGGTGTCGCGGCGGGATGTGATGCGGTATTCATGGAAGTCCATCCCGATCCCAAAAAAGCTTTGTCCGATGGACCGAATATGCTCGCGCTTAATAAACTGGAAAAATTACTCGTCGACCTTAAGGCGATTGATAAGATTGCGAAACGGTCAAGATAATGGAGCCATGTCATGCCGCTTAAAAAAGCAAAAGAGGTTATTCGGATCGAAGCGCAGGCTATCAAGGAACTGGCGAGGCGCATCGACGGGTGTTTTGAGAAAGCGGTGGATGTGATCGCCAAGTGCAAGGGGCGCGTGATTGTCACCGGCATGGGGAAAACGGGGATCATCGGGCGTAAGATCGCGGCGACTCTGTCGTCGACGGGCACGCCGAGCCTGTGGATGCACAGCGCTGAGGCGGTCCATGGTGATCTGGGGCAGGTGACCAGAAACGATATTGTCATCGTCATCTCGAGCAGCGGCGAGACGGATGAGATCAAAAGATTGTTGCCGCTTGTCAAAAAGATCAAATCGAAGATCATCGCGTTTACAGGAAATCAAAAATCGACGCTCGCACAATACAGTGATATTGTCCTTGATGTTTCCGTAAAAAAAGAAGGATGCCCGTTGGGGTTAGCACCGATGGCGTCAACGACCGCAACGCTTGTCATGGGAGACGCTCTTGCCGCCTGTCTTATTGTTCGTCGAGAATTCAAAAAAGAAAATTTCGCTTTTTATCATCCCGGAGGTTCGCTCGGGCGCAGGCTTTTGTTGAAGGTCGAGGATATTATGCGGAGCGGCGCGCACTTCCCAAAAGTCAGCGAGAAAACGTTTGTCAAAGATGTTCTCTTGGCGATCACGCAGGCGCGCTGCGGTTCGGCATGTGTTCTGAGCCCAAAGGGGAAATTTGTCGGTATTTTTACGGACGGTGATCTGCGCCGGCATCTTGAAACGGATCGAGCGCTGTTGGAGCGGAAGGTCGTTGATGTGATGACCAAGAATCCGACAACGATCTCAAAGGACAAATTAGCCGTGGAGGCACTCCAGATCTTGCAGGACAAAAAGATCGACGAGCTTCCGGTTGTCGATAAAAAAGGGAAGCTCATGGGGCTGTTAGATGTCCAAGATCTTCTGAGGGCCGGTTTAGTATGAATGCGCAATTAATGGCAAAGATCAAAAAGATCAAGCTTCTTATCCTCGATGTCGATGGTGTGCTCACAAAGGGCGATATCATTCTTGATGATAAGGGTAAGGAGATCAAGGTGTTCAATGTTCAGGACGGCTTCGGGATCGTTCTTTTTCAAAGGGCTGGCCTTAAAACGGCGATCCTGTCGGCACGGTCGTGCGGTGCTGTCACGGCGCGGGCCAAAGATCTTAAAATGAACGCGATCTGTCAGGACGCGTATCCTAAAACCGCTGCCTATCGAAAATTATTGTGCCGGTTCAAACTTAAAGATGAACAGGTGTGTTTTGTCGGCGACGACCTTCCGGATATTGAGGTCCTGACAAAAGTCGGTTTCTCCGTCACTGTTCCGAACGCGGCCGGTGAGGTCAAAAAAAAGGTGGATTATATCACGAAGCGCAAGGGTGGATGCGGCGCGGTGCGGGAAGTGATTGAACTGATCCTCAAGACGCAGAAAAAATGGTCCACTATCTTAAAGAAATATGAAATTTAAATTCACAACCTTTATTGCTGTCGCGATAATGTTTTGCTTAAGTGCGGGATGGATTTCTGCCGAAGAGCCCGAACAGAAATTCCATGGTTTCAATCTGCAAGGGTATGACGATACTGGTGAGAAGGCGTGGAACGTTAACGGAGATACAGCGGACATTATGGGAAGCGAGATCATCCTTTCGAACGTCGATGCCAACACGTTTGGCGATCAAAAAATGAACGTGACAGCAAAAAAGGGGACCGTTGACCAGATCAGCGGAAAAATGCGTTTGGAAGACGATGTTGTGATCACAAGCGAGGATGGCAAGCGGCTCATGACCGATACGCTGGATTGGGATCGGAACGAGGATCTCGTTACGACGGAAGATGATGTTACCATTACCGACGCGCGTATGATGGCGACGGGTACGGGTATGGAGGCCCATCCCGGGCTGAAGACGGCGGAGATCAAGGAAGATGTGACCGTGATGATCGAAACGGAGCCGGAGAAAAAGGAAGAGAGCCAGACGGTGACGATCACATCTGACGGACCCATGATCATTGATCAGGCTGTGTCGTTTGCAACGTTTGAGGATAATGTTGTCGCTGTTCAAGAGGGCAGGACGTTAAAAGCGGACCGTATGGAAGTTTATTTTGACGATCAAATGGCCGGTATTACAAAAATGGTTTGCTTAGGGAATGTCGAAATTGAACAAGGCGAGAACAGGACCTTTGCACAAAAGGCGGTCTATAATGCCGCTGATCAAAAGCTGATTCTATCGGGAAGGCCGAAATTAATCCTATTAACTGAAGGGGAGAGTCTCTTTGCAGCTTCTGGAAACTAAAAATTTGGTAAAGACATACGGGCATCGGCGCGTTGTCGATGGGTTAAACATCAGCGTCGGCCGTTCGGAAATTGTTGGATTGTTGGGGCCTAATGGCGCCGGGAAAACGACGACCTTTTACATGACCGTGGGGATCATCAAGGCGAATTCCGGGCAGATCTATTTCGATCAGGAAGATATTACAAAAAAGTCCATTCATGACCGTTGCCGGTTGGGGATGGGGTATCTGGCGCAAGAGGCGTCGATCTTCCGAACCTTGACTGTTGAAGAAAATATCATGGCGATCTTAGAGACGCTTGATATCAGCCCCCGCGAGCGCAAGCGCCGCTTGGAATCGTTGTTGGAAGAACTGAATATCGCGCATTTGGCAAGAAGCAAGGCCTACACATTATCCGGCGGTGAGCGCCGGCGCCTGGAGATCACGCGGGCCTTGGTCACGAATCCTTCGTTCCTTCTTCTTGACGAGCCCTTCTCGGGGATCGACCCGATCGTTGTGGCCGAAGCGCAGGAGATCATTAAAGATTTAAAAGCGAGAGGATTAGGCATTCTTTTGACCGACCATAATGTCCGCGAAACATTAGCCATTACCGATCGCGCGTATTTGATCGCTGATGGAAGGATCTTGATATCGGGAACGGCGGATGACCTGATCAATGATCCTGAGGCGAAAAAGATCTATTTGGGTGAGCGCTTTAAAATGTAGGGTTTTAAGGCGATATAATGGGTATAACGAAGGGAGCATAGAACGAAATGAAAGTTGAAGTAAAAAAAGTTAACGCGGTTAAACGTGAATTAAGATTTGAGATTCCGAAAGAACGGGTTTCTCAGAAATTTGATGAAGTCTATAAGGAATTAGGGAAGATCGTTAAAGTGAAGGGATTTCGTCCAGGGAAAGTGCCTCGGCATATTCTGGAATCGCAGCACAGCAAAACGGCTCAAGACGAGGTTTTTCAAAAGCTTATCCCTGAAGTGTATCATGAGGGTGTTACGCAAGAAAACCTGGTTCCGATCGACATGCCGGAGATAGAAGATGTTAATTTCAGGGATGGGACGATTACTTTTACGGCTAAGCTGGATATTAAGCCTGAGGTTAAGGTTGATAATTACATAGGAGTCAAGGTTAAGCGTAAGAGCTCGACGGTAACCGATGAGGAAATCAATAAAACGCTCGAATATTTCAAACAGGGGCAGGGGCAGGATAAAAATATTGAGATCGATGATGCTTTTGCTCATGGTCTTGGGTATCCCAATTTGGAGGAATTCAAAAAATCCCTTTCCCGGCAGCTTGAGCTGGATAAAGACCGGCAAAACCGCTTTGATGTTGAGAATCAGATCATTGAGAATCTCCTGAAGAAGGCGAAACTGGCTGTTCCGCAGACATTGGTGCGCCGACAGATCGAGCATCGAGTCGAAGAAGGCAAGAAGAGGTTAGCGGATCAGGGTCTTTCGGCTGAAGAGATCACTAAAAAGGAAGAGGAAATGCGCAAGGAGCTGCGTGATCCTGTGGAACGTGACGTCAAGGTGTATTTGATTCTCGACAAGATCGCGCAGATCGAGAAAATTGAAGTTAAAGAAGGGGAAAATCTACCGGCAAAGACAATGGAATTCTTATTAAAAGAAGCAAAGTGGGAGGAGGCTAAATAACATGGAACCAAGATCGCAAGTATTAGTACCGATGGTTGTTGAAAAAAGTGGCCAAGGGGAACGGGCTTATGATATTTACTCGCGCCTTTTGAAGGACCGAATTATTTTTATCGGGACCGCCATTGATGATATGGTTGCCAATCTGATTATTGCCCAATTGCTTTTTTTGCAGAGCGAGGATGCGACGAAGGATATTAATGTTTATATCAATTCGCCGGGCGGGTCGGTTACGGCCGGATTAGCGATCTATGACACGATGCAATTTGTCAAGCCGGATGTCGGCACATATTGTATTGGCCAGGCGGCAAGCATGGGGTCGCTTTTGCTGGCTGCCGGAGCGAAGGGGAAACGTTTTGCGCTGCCGTACTCGAGAATCATGATTCACCAACCGTGGGGCGGGGTCCAGGGAAGCGCGAGCGATATCTCCATTCAGGCCCAGGAGATCCTTCGCATGAAGGAAGAATTAACGAAGATATTAGCTGATCACAGCGGTCAGGATTTTGAAAAAGTGAAGGCTGATTGCGACCGCGATTATTTCATGTCTGCCGCGGAAGCTAAAACGTATGGCCTTGTCGACGAAGTGATCGTCCACGCAGGTAAGGGTAAGAAATAAAGAGAAATGAAACGGAATTTACTGCTGACACCCGGCCCGACACAAATTCCGCCGGAGATATGCGCGGCGCTCGGCCGTCCGATCATTCATCACCGCACCCCCCAGTTTCAGTCAAATTTACGAGAAGCGATCAAGGGGCTGCGGTATGTCTTACAGACGGAGAAAGAGGTTTATCTTCTCGCGTCATCGGGGACCGGAGGAATGGAGGCTGCCGTTGCTAATCTGCTTTCGGCCGGGGATCGCGCGATCACGGTTGATGGTGGGAAGTTCGGGGCGCGTTGGGCCGAGCTTTGCGATGCGTACGGCGCTGAGCCTGAGGTTATTAATGTCGAGTGGGGAAAGGCGGTTGAACCCGGGCAGATCAAAAGTCTCCTTGATGCTGATCGCGATATTAAGGCGGTTTTTGTCACGCTTTGCGAAACCTCGACGGGTGTGACCTCCGATATCAAAACCATTGCGGATATTGTTAAAACGACAGAGGCTGTTCTTGTTGTCGATGGGATCAGCGGGGTCGGTGTGACCGACTTTCAAATGGACAACTGGGGTGTCGATGTTGTCGTCTGTGGTTCGCACAAAGGGTTCATGTTGCCGCCGGGGCTTAGTTTTATTTCGGCGAATGAGAAGGCTTTTGGGCTGATCGAACGCTCGACGAGTCCGCGTTATTATTTCGATCTGAGGAAATACAAGGCGGCGTTTGCGAAAATCGATACGCCGTTTACACCGGCAACGGGAATTATTGTCGCGCTCAATGAAAGTTTGCGACGGTTTCGGGAAAATGGATTGGAAAACCTGTTTGCCCGTTATGCGCGTTTAGCGAGAGGGACAAGGGCCGCGGCGCGGGCTTTGGGTCTGACACTTCTTGCCGATGAGTCCTGCATTTCGAATGTGCTGACGGCGATTAATCTTCCAGAGGACGTTGACGGTGGCGCGGTGGTCAAAATGATGCGGGATGCTCACGGGATCTCCATTGCCGGCGGGCAGGCTCATTTGAAGGGAAAGATTATACGCATAGCCCACATGGGATGCGTTGATGAATATGATATCTTGACGGGAATTGCCTGTCTCGAGAAGGTTCTTTACGAGTTAGGATATTCATTCACTTGGGGAGCCGGATTAAGCGCGGCTCAGGAAGCATTCAATATTGACGAAGTTCCAAGCGTTGTATAAACGGAATACCTATGAAAATTTTGATCAGTGATAAACTTGCTGACGAAGGGCTAGATATTTTAAAAGCGGTCGAGGATTTTGAAGTTGATTGCAAGTTCGGATTATTGCCGGAAGAGTTGAAAGCTGTCATTAAAGATTATCACGGATTGATCATCCGCAGCGGGACAAAAGTTACAGCGGACATTCTCGATGCGGCCGACCAGCTTAAAGTGATCGGGCGCGCCGGCGTAGGGATGGACAATGTTGACCTGAAAGCGGCGACCAAAAAAGGTGTTATCGCGATGAATACTCCGTCGGGCAACACGACGGCGACCGCCGAGCACACGATGGGCATGATCCTGGCTTTAGCACGCAATATTCCCCAGGCCTATGCGTCGATGAAGGCGGGAAAGTGGGATCGCACGAAATTCCGCGGCGTCGAACTTCACGGGAAAAAGTTAGGGGTCATTGGGTTTGGCCGTATCGGCTCGACGGTTGCGAAGTTCGCCAAGGCCTTCGGCATGGAAGTCCTGGCCTATGATCCGTTCCTTTCGATGGAAATTGCCGACCAGAAAGGCGTTGTTATGGTCGCGATGGAGGCATTACTCAGCCAATCTGATTATATAACGATGCATGTTCCTAAGAGCTCAGAGACAAGGAACCTTATTTCGGATAAAGAATTCGGCCTGATGAAGAAGACCGCGAGAGTGGTTAATTGCGCGCGAGGCGGGGTCATCAGTGAGGCGGCGCTCGTGAAAGCTTTGGAAGAAGGGAAGATCGCCGGATGCGCTTTGGATGTTTTTGAGCAAGAGCCCTTACCGCTGGATTCTCCGTTATTGAAATTTGATAATTGTATTGTCACACCACACCTAGGGGCCGCTACTTCTGAAGCTAAGGTTAATGTGGCTATTTAAAGTGCGGAATCAGTACGTGATGCCCTATTGGGAAAGGGAATCGATAATGCTGCAAACTTCCCTTTAAAGATGTAGGTATGATATGGGTCATGAAATTGTAAATCAGAATTTTTTGTTCACATTGCTTCCAGCCTTTAAGGTCGGTGTTAATGATGCCATTAATCCTTGCGGATTTGCTACGGCACTGGTCTTTATCTATTACCTGTCGGCAATTGGATATACTCAAAAACGGGTTTTCTGGTTTGGTCTTCTTTTTATTTTATCGTCTGTGGCGGCGCATTTTGGATTGACCATTGGGTTCTTCGATCCGATCGTGACAAGCTCTTTGGTTCTGCTGCTTTTGCGCGCTTTTTATTTTTTGTTAACCTCTGCTTTTCTTGTCCTCGGGGTTTTGAATATTATGGATAGGTGGCAATACGAGAAATATTCTGACGTGAGACGATTCCGATGCAAGGTGCCAGCGTTCTTAAAGGATCTCGAGAACGAAAAGCCAGATCATAAGATAAAAACATTCTTGGTTATCGTGGGGTTTATTCTCTTAGTGCTTGTTGTCGGCATTCTTGTAACAGTGTGTAGTTCGCTTTATCCGCAGCGTGAGTACATTTTTATCGTTCATTCGTATTTAATGGCCGGTGGTAACGGGCGTTTTGCCTTTGCATCTTTTTTCCAATATGCCGTTGCTTCGACCTGGCCTTTAGTTGTTGCATGGGCCGCGGTTCTTTGTTTAAACATGGCAAGAAAAAAGAAAAAAGCGATTTTATATTACAAGGTAATATCGTCCGCTTTATTTTTATCTGTCGGTGTTGGATTAGGGTATTTTCTTTTGAGTTCATAGCGAGGAAGACAGAGATTGTAATATATAAACGCTGATGCTAACCTATTTTGCGCGATTGCAAAAAGTTAGTGTGATCAAATTGGAGAGAGGAGCCTAATGAATCTTGTTGTAATGGGAGCCCAATGGGGCGATGAAGGAAAAGGAACACTTATTGATATTATTTCCATGGATATGGACGTAACGGTCAGGTATCAGGGTGGGAATAATGCCGGCCACACGGTTGTTGTCGGAGACAAAGAGTATGTTTTTCACTTGCTTCCCTCGGCGATCCTGCATAAAGGTAAGGTTTGCGTGATCGGCAATGGGGTTGTTGTTGACCCGCTTGCGTTGCTAGAGGAGATCAAGGCTTTAGAGAA
>DAOWBD010000015.1 GCA_030634235.1 Candidatus Omnitrophota bacterium
AGGATACGCGATTGATTTTTAAAGGCCTCGGAGCGTATTTTGCGGGATTGGGTCTCGTCGCTATTCCTTACGGGACTTATCTTTTCTTCAATGGAGCGCTGATCCCTTATATGGACTCGGTTTGGACGATTGTTACCAGAATGCAGAAAGTGATCGACCCGCACTTTGTTTCCGTCTATCCGAGAAATTTCCCCGAAGCCTTCGTGGCCATGACCAATCCCGGGCATACAAATTTCAAGCATATGACTCCGAGCTACCTGTATATATTCATCCTGGGTTATTTGATCATCAGAGTAAGACAGCGGTCCTTCTCGAGGAGAGACCTGATGATCATCTGTTTGGGCGTTTACGGGTTCATTATGTACAATACGGGTTTTCGCGGGATATGGGCAGCCCAGTTTGAGATGGCGCTTCAGCCCGAGAAGATCTTGCTGTTTTTTCTTCTGGAGGTTTTACTGTTGATCGTTATCGAGCGAAAAGGAAAGCTAAAGATTATTTTAGCCTTAAAAGAACAGGCTTCTTTAAAGTGGTACGATAAAAACAGGTGGAAAATTTATGGCATCAATTTCCTTCTATGTGGCTTTTTATGTTCTTCTTTAGGGTATTCGATAGCAAGATATAATCGCCGGTTCTTTGCTTTTAAGTTTGCCCGTGATAAAGTCTTGGGCAAAGATACTAATTATTTAAAACCCCTGTCAAATGAAGAAGTGCGAGCCCTCCGTATTGAGCGGGCTAAAGGGATCATTGTTCCTGTCGATCAGGCTGATGAGCTAGAGCAAATCACTGGCTTCATGAGAAACCACGTTGGGGAAAGGGAAGAGGTGTTCACCTATCCGGATTTCGGGACGTATAATTTTCTTAGCGGACGTCGCGGGTTCGGGAAATACCCGCTTGCGACATTTACCTGGTTCAATGACCAGTGGCATGAGGATTTTCTCATAAAGTTTAAGGCGTCGAAACCCCGCTATGTTATACTGCAAAAAGAAATTCCTCAAAATTGGAAAGATGTCTATTTAGCACTCGAACCGAACCGGAAGAAATTCCTGGATGTGATGGATATAATAGCTTCTGATTATAAGATCAAAACGGAAACACCGCTGTCCTATATTTACGAGCTAAAATAATGGCGTCTTCGAACAAGTGGAAAAAACGTATGATGAAAATAAAGGGAACGCTCTGCCAGGCGTACTCCTACCTGTTGTTGCGTTATACGAAATGGAATGGCGACCGGTTGCGGGAGGATATCGCTAAACGCGGCGTTATCCAACTTCACGTCGGATGCGGCCTTGTTTTGTTAAAGGGCTGGTTAAATATCCTGTATGAACCGAAGCAAGAGTATGGCAGGGTTAAAGAGGCCGACGGGGCGCTGCTACTGAATTATAATTTACTAAAGAAGTGGCCGGTCGACGACAATGCGGTTCGCTTTATCGCCGGAAGTCATTTTATCGAGCATTTAGACCTCAATCACGGGATTCAATTCCTAAAAGAAAGTTTCCGTGTCATGAAGCCCGGTGGAGTGATCCGTCTTAGTTGCCCGGATCTGGAGATCTATGTTAGAAATTATGTCGAGAAGAATATGGATTTCTTCGAAAATGAACTGATCCGGGAATGGTGCGCGTTTTCCCAGGCCGAAACGCCCGGGGAAATGCTTGCAGCGAAAGCTTACGACAGCGGGGGCACGCATAAGTGGTTTTATGATTTCGATTCACTCGCGCATATCCTGGGCGTCGCAGGGTTCAAAGATATCAAGCGATGCACGCGCTTAGAGGGGAAAGTCTCTGAGCTCGACGCTCTTGAACTTCCCGAACGCGAATTAGAAACCGTGTATGTTGAAGCGGTAAAACGCTGAAAGTGATATGTCAGATATAAAAACACAGATAAAACCGGATATTCTTTTTCTGTACCCGAAGACGGGAATGGATTTTGGTTCGACGATCGCTCCGCCGCATGCTTTATTGACGGTGGCCGCGCCTCTGCTTAAAGCTGGCTATAATGTCAAGCTTCTTGATCAGAGAGCGCATATTATCACCGAGAATATCTTAAAGAATTATCTTTCAAGCGACACGATCTGCGTCGGGATCTCGTCGATGACCGGCACGCAGATCTATCATGCTTTGGTCCTGGCCGGGATGGTGCGCAACATCACTGGCGGGAAAGTCCCGATCGTCTGGGGCGGATGCCATCCTTCCGTGGCGCCCTATCAGACGGTGGAGCATGAGAGCGTCGACATCGTCGTCAGCGGCGAAGGGGATGCGACATTCCTGGATCTGGTTCAAGCGCTTGATCGGAAACGTGACCTGAATACGGTCCAAGGGATCTATTTTACCGATGGTGGAAAGGCGGTCAAGACAGAGTCGCGGCCTCTTATTGACGTTGAGGATTTACTGCCGACGCCATGGGAGTTGATCGATACCGAGAAATATATTCATCCGGATATGTATTTGAAGACAAGCTCCCGCGTTCTCGATATCGGCCAGACAAGCCGCGGTTGTCCGTTTCGCTGCGGGTTCTGTAGCAGCGCGACGATTCGTCAGCGCAAGTGGCGGGCAATGTCGGTCGAGAAAAGTTTGGAGATGATTGTCGGCCACGTGAGGCGTTTTAATCTCAACGGGATCTGGTTGCGGGACGACGAATTTTATATCGACAGGAAAAGGGCGACGGAGATATGCGAAGGCATGATCAAGGAGAACCTGAATGTTTGTTTTTACACGTCGGGGACGCGGGCCGATGTCTTTATGAAAGCCTCTGATTACGATATCGACGTTCTTAAACGCGCCGGTGCCTACACGCTTAAGTTCGGCGCTGAATCCGGGTCCCAGAAGATCTTAGACCTGATGAACAAGGGCATTAAGATCGAGCAGACCGTCGGCGCGAGCCAGCGTTGTAAAAAACACGGCATCATTCCGGTCTTTGGATTGATGGTCGGGTATCCGACCGAAACGTTTACGGAAATCGACGAGACGATCGATCTTTGTTTCCGCATCAAAAGGGAGAATCCCCAGGCGCAGTTTGAAACAATGGCGTGTTTTACGCCACTTCCAGGAACGCCGGATTTCGAACTGGCCATCAAGCACGGCCTGAAGCCTCCGGAATCCCTTGAGGGATGGGCCGAGTGGATCTTTGATGATTATGACATGGAGGGGCACCGCAGCCCCTGGTTCGACAAAAAAGGGCGTTCGTATCTGGGGAATATCACCTACATGAGCATCCTGGCCAACGCCCTGGAGAATGTCATGGGAAGCCTGAAGAACAGGCCGTTACGGTTCGCGGCCACAAAAGCGGCAAAATTTGTTAGCTACTACTACGCCCAGAAACTGAAAAATAAAATGTATAAATTCGCTCCTGACCTGGCCCTGGTCCGCCATTTGCGTCACGAACTATTCTACAAGAGTGATTTTACGATCATATAAAGGATATATGAAAACGATTTTTACAAAATTCTGGATCATTTGCGCTTCCATAATCGTTATGCTGATGGCTGCGGTCTTGATCGTCGTTGTTCATATTGCGAAATTCATACGCAAAATCGGCTATGAACACAACCCCTTCCGCAGGTTTCACCAGCACTCTTGAATCCCTAATGAACCTGAAAAATGAGCGATTTTTGTTCTGTCAGGATTAATTTGACAAAATCAAAAGCTTGGCTATAATATATGAAATTTGACTTTAGAATATTAATATTACTTTATAAACAAAAGAGGTTGTGATGAATAAACTTACAGTCAAAGAGGCTGATTTAAGAGGGAAAAAGGTCATTATGCGGGCCGATTTCAATGTCCCGTTGGATGATCAATTAACGATTACAGATACAAGGCGCATTGAAGCGGCCTTACCGACCATCCAATATATTCTAGAGCAGGAGCCATCGAAATTGATCCTGATGAGCCACCTGGGGCGGCCGAAAGGCGAGGTCATTGACCGCATGCGGTTGACGCCTGTCGCGGCGAAACTCCAGGAACTTCTTGGGGAAGATGTTCTTAAGCTTGACGACTGTGTTGGTGATGAGATCTCGGCTGCAATTGATGAGACGCTTAAAAGAGTTATCCTTCTTGAAAACTTGCGCTTCCACAGGGAAGAGACCAAGAACGATCCCGATTTTGCCAAGCAGTTGGCTTCTTTAGCGGATATCTATGTTAATGATGCTTTTGGCACGGCCCATCGCGCGCATGCTTCAACCGAAGGGATCACCCAGCACTTAACTTCTGCGGCTGGGTTTCTCTTAAAGAAAGAGATCGATTTTCTCGGAAAGGCGATCAATAATCCTGAGAAACCTTTTGTCGTGATCCTTGGCGGGGCCAAAGTCTCCGACAAGATTCTCTTGATCGAGAACCTGATCTCGAAGGCGGATGCGATCATTATCGGTGGCGGGATGGCCTATACGTTCTTGAAGGCGCAAGGAAAGAGTATTGGAAATTCTATTTGCGAGAATGATAAAGTGGATCTGGCCAAGAGCCTTTTGGAAAAAGCCGAGGCGGCTGGCGTGAAAATGGTCCTGACTTCGGATTATGTTATTGTTGAGAGTTTTGACAAGCCGGAAGACAGGCAGACGGTCGATGTGATCCCCGACGGATGGGAGAGTGTCGATATCGGGCCGAAGACATGTCAAGAGTATAAAGAGGTTCTTTCGACGGCGAAAACAGTTGTCTGGAACGGGCCAATGGGCGTCTTTGAGATCGATGCTTTCGCGCGGGGCACCAGAGAGATCGCGGAGTATTTAGCCGGGCTTAAGAATGTCACGACCATTATCGGCGGCGGTGACTCGGCGGCGGCGGTCAGCAAATTCGGATTAGATGATAAGATGACGCATATATCGACGGGTGGCGGCGCATCCCTTGAACTTTTAGAGGGAAAAGAACTGCCGGGAATCGTAGCTTTAACAGATCAAGATAAGGTGGGAGCCAAATGAGAAAACCGATCATTGCTGGGAATTGGAAATTGAATAATACAGAAAAAGAAGCCGTTGATCTTGTTACGGCGCTGCGAAACAATTTAAATAATGTGACTGAGGTCGATATTGTTGTGTGTCCCGTATTTACTGTTCTTCCTGTTGTTCATGATGTTTTGCTTGAATCTAATATCGGCCTCGGCGCGCAAAATGTATTTTGGGAAGATTTCGGGGCTTTTACCGGTGAGATCTCAGCGCCTTTACTTAAAGATATTGGCGTCCAGTACGTGATCATCGGCCACTCTGAAAGACGCCAGTACTTCGGTGAGACGGATGAGATGGTTAACAAAAGGACCAAAGCGGCACTTGCCCATGGTCTAATCCCGATCGTCTGTGTAGGCGAAGTTCTTGCGCAACGTGAAGAAAATAAAACGTTTGATGTCATTCAGATACAATGCGAGGGAGCCTTTGCTGGATTGACAGTTGCCGAAATGGAAAAAATCGTTATTGCTTATGAACCGGTATGGGCGATTGGAACAGGTAAGACCGCAACACCCGGCCAGGCTCAAGAGGTTCATAAGTTTATCCGGGGCTTATTAGCAAAATTATACGATGAAAATATCTCCCAGACGATACGCATTCAATACGGAGGGAGCGTTAAGCCGGAAAACAGTGCGGAGTTAATGTCCCAGCCGGATATTGACGGCGCGCTTGTCGGCGGAGCCAGTCTGAAGGCAGAACCGTTTATCGGTATCATTCAAAATAGCTGTAGTCTCGCTCAATAACGAGGGAATATATTATGACCGGATTTGTAATGTTTCTACATGCCAGCGTGGCGGTTTTTCTTATCGTCATTATTCTTATGCAGTCGGGGCGTGGGGGTGGTTTGACCGAAGGCTTTGCCTCGGCCGAATCGATCTTCGGGGCAAAGACTAATGAATTTATGATCAAGGCCACGACGGGCTTTGCGGCTGCCTTTCTGATCACCTGTCTGGGGTTGGCTGTGCTTTCGGCGCAGAAGAATAAATCGCTTATGTCTGAAGAGGCCCTTCCTGTGACTCAGGTGCCGACGACAGCAACCGAAGTTGTTGAAACGGCGGCTAAAGAAGTCGGCGAACAAGTGCAGGCCATCGAAGAGAAGGTACCATCAAAACCATCTACAGAGGTTCCTGCAGAGATCATTCCTGAGGATACCCCGGTGGTCTCAACTCCATAAACGAAACAGGTTACTGCCTTTCAATGCCCAGCCAAAAAAGCATCACTATTTTAGGCGTCTCGGCGTTTTATCATGATAGTGCGGCCTGTCTTGTTCAAGATGGCAAGATCATTGCTGCCGCCCAGGAAGAACGCTTTACCCGCAAAAAACACGACCTATCCTTTCCTATTAATGCTGTCAACTATTGCCTGAGCGAAGCAGGTATTACTTCGCGCGACCTGTCTTTCGTCGGGTTTTATGAGAAACCGTTCATTAAATTCGAGCGGCTGCTCTTCACCTATTTTGCCTACGCGCCGTTTGGGATCCTGTCTTTCCTGAAGGCGATGCCGATCTGGCTTAAGCAGAAAATCTTTCTAAAAGAACTGATCTGTAAAGAACTTGATTATGATGGACAGATCATCTTTACCGACCATCATGAATCGCACGCGGCCTCCGCGTTCTATCCGTCGCCGTTCGATGAGGCGGCCATATTGACGATCGATGGTGTCGGAGAATGGGTGAGCTCCAGTTTCGGCTCGGGCAAAGGCAATACCTTCGATCTGCTCTCCGAGATCAAATTCCCGCATTCCTTAGGCCTTCTTTATTCGGCCTTCACCTACTATACTGGTTTTCGCGTCAACTCCGGGGAGTATAAGCTGATGGGATTAGCGCCCTACGGGGAACCAAAATACTGCGATCTTATTAGAAAAGAACTTGTCGACATAAAAGAAGACGGGTCATTCAAATTGAATATGAAGTATTTCAATTATTGCGCGGGATTGACAATGACCAATGGTAAGTTTCATAAACTTTTCGGCGGCCCGCCGCGTAAGCCGGAGACGGCAATTTCCCAGAAGGATATGGATATTGCCCGGTCGATCCAGGATGTGACCGAGGAGATCATGCTGAAGATGGCCAACCATGTCCATGAAGCGACGGGAAAAGAGAATTTATGTTTAGCCGGCGGGGTTGCCCTGAATTGCGTCGGCAACGGAAAAATATTACGGGAAAGTAAATTCAAACAGGTTTGGATCCAGCCGTCGGCCGGTGATGCCGGCGGGGCCTTAGGCGTCGCGCTGTTCATATGGTACCGCTATTTGGATAACCCTCGGGAGAGCAACAATATTGATGACCATCAAGACGGTTCTTATCTCGGACCGTGCTATAATGATGAACAGATAGAAGATTTTCTCCGACGGGAAGATATCCCGCATGAGAAAAGTTTGGCCGACGATCTTCCGGCAAAAGTCGCGACTCTGATCAGCCAGCAAAAGGTGGTGGGGCTTTTCGACGGCCGCCTTGAATTCGGTCCCCGTGTCCTCGGGTCACGAAGCATCATTGCCGATTCGCGCTCGGAGAAGATGCAGCGGCTGATCAATCTTAAGATCAAGTTCCGCGAGTCGTTCCGCCCGTTTGCCCCAAGCGTCCTCGAAGAAGAGGTTGGGGAATATTTCGACTTAAACCGGGTGAGCCCCTATATGCTGTTGGTTTCGCCCGTCCGGTCGGACAAACTTACTGGTGAGACTGATAATAAGTCCGAAGACATTCGGGAAAGATTAAACGTCCGGCGTTCGGTGATCCCTGCGGTCACTCACGTCGACAATTCAGCCCGCATCCAAACCGTTTCAGAAAAAACGAAGCCTGTTTATTACAGGATTATTCGAGAATTCCATAAACAAACGGGCTGCCCTGTTATTATAAATACGTCGTTTAATATTCGCGGCGAGCCGATTGTCTGCACGCCGGAGGATGCGTATCGCTGTTTTATGCGCACGGACATGGACTATCTTGTCCTCGGGAATTTTATTTGCGATAAAAATAAACAGCCACAGAGAGAGGAACGGGGAGGGGCGGAGATTTCGTCCGTTCTCGATTAGTATGGGTCAGGAGAAAAAACAATTAACGGTTTTTGGCTATGGATTGGCGGTGATCCTGAGTTTAACCAGCGTCTATCTCTGGCGCCACCATGGCTGGCACATAGCGCATGGGATGCTGTTGCCGTGCATCGTTGCAATGATCGTCTTCACCGCAGTGAACTACCGTTCGTTAAGATCATTATACAAGCGGTGGATGAGCGTTGCTCATTTTATCGGAAGTGTTATTACCGCTGTCATTCTTTCGCTTTTGTTCTACCTGGTTTTCGGTATTGTTGGTATTATACTAAGGTTATTAAGAAAGGATCTGCTTGACCGGAAGATCGACCGCACGGTCCATTCCTATTGGGTCAACAAAGATCAAGTCGCTTTTGATCCCAATGATTACACGCGGCAGTTCTAAAGGAGAAATGGCATGTCAAAAATTTCCATATTAATGGAGTTCTGGGATTTTATAAGGATAAGAAAACGATATTGGCTTGCGCCGATCGTTATTATTTTTGTGCTGTTAAGTCTTCTGATCGTTTTTACAGAGAGTTCGGCAGTAGCTCCGTTCATCTACACACTTTTCTAATTCATTGATAAAAATACGCATGTCTTTCAAAAAGATATCTGTCTGCTTATTCCTGACTTTGAATTTCTTGCCTTTAGCACACGGGCAGATGTCGCCTTCCGGTAAACACGGCGGTCAGTTGGTTTTGTCCACGACCTCTGATCCCAAATCTTTTAATGATATTATCGCTAAAGAAACATCAACGACGCTTGTCACCGGCCACATTTTTGAAGGGCTTACGACGACCAATGCTTTTACGACCAAAGTCGAGCCGCATTTAGCGAAGCGCTGGGAGGTCAGCGAAGACGGCCTGACCTGGACGTTCTATCTGCGCGAAGATGTCTTGTGGAACGACGGGCATCCATTTACGGCGGACGATGTTCTTTTTACCTTCAATGACCTGGTCTATAATCCTGATATCCCGAGTTCCGCGCGGGATATTTTTACGATCGAAGGCCAGACATTCAAGGTTGAGAAAGTCAATGAGCATACTGTTCGTTTTACACTTCCTGTCAAGTTCGCTCCGTTCTTAAGGGGGATGGGGCAGTCGATCCTTCCTAAACACAAACTTAAAACGATTGTTGATAGCGGCAAATTCAATTTCATTTGGGGGATCGATACGCCGCCCGCCGAGATCGTCGGGACCGGGCCGTACATGCTGGTCCGTTATGATCCGGGGCAGCGGTTGGTTTTTGAGCGTAATCCCAACTATTGGAAACACTCGGCGGAAGGGGATCGGCTTCCTTATATCGAGAAGATCATCTATTTGATCGTTGGAAATCAGGATGTTTCCTTGTTGAAGTTCGTCGAGGGGGTGACTGATTCCTATGGATTCCGCGGCATGGATTATCCTCTGCTGAAACCTCTTGAGGAGGAAAGGGACTTCACCGTTTATGATCTGGGGCCCGCGACGGGGAGCAATTTTATTATATTCAATCAAAATCAGGGGGCAAACCCTGAGACAGGTAAACCGTTTGTTGAGTCTCACAAACTGGCCTGGTTCACGAATGTTGAATTTCGACGCGCGGTTGCTCATGCGATCGACAAGGAAAAGATGACGGAAATTGTAAAGAATAAACTGGGATATCCACAGTATTCTCCAATAGGGCCGGGCGCCGGGTTTTTTCATAATCCCAACGTTAGTAAGTATCCCTATGATTTGCAAAAGGCCAAAGCTATTTTGAAAAGGGCCGGGTTTGAGGATAGGGATCAAGATGGTATTCTCGAGGATCCGCAGGGGAACCGCGTGGAGATCAATTTATATACGAATTCGGGAAACACGGAGCGCATTGATATCGGAGGGATCGTTCGACGGGACCTGGAGAAAATTGGCATGAAGGTGAATTTCCTGCAGCTGGAATTCAATACTTTGGTTAGTAAGCTCAACTCAACCTTTGAATGGGACGCGATCATTTTAGGACTTACCGGCGGTATTGAACCGCATTTTGGAAAGAATGTTTGGAATTCAAAAGGACAGTTGCATCTTTGGTACCCGCGTCAAGAATCACCCGCGACCCCATGGGAGGCGAGGATCGATGAGATGTTTTTAAGCGGGGTCCAGGAACTCGATGAAGAGAAACGTAGAGTCTATTATGACGAATTCCAGGAGATCGTTTCCGAGCAATTGCCTGTGATCTATACGGTGCTTGACGCAAGGATCACGGGCGTGCGCAATAAATTCGGGAACCTTCAACCGACCAATTACGGCGGGGTTTTTCATAACCTCGAAGAGCTGTACTTCAAGGAAGAATATCGATAAATATGTGGCGTTTTATTTTTAAAAGAATACTGGTCGCGATTCCAATGCTCCTCGGGATCGCTTTATTGACCTTTGCGTTGATGGGCGGCACGCCCGGAAGTTATCTGGACAGCATGCGCCTCGATCCTCAATTCTCCGAGGAGACGATCGCGCGTTACGAACAGATGTACGGGCTTGATAAGTCCTGGGGGGTCCAGTTTTATAACTGGATTAAGAATATTATCTTCAAAGGTGAATTTGGATATTCATTTCATTTTAATATTCCCGTCGCCAAGATCATCGGTGGGCGGCTGTTCAACACGTTCATTCTTTCTTTTGCCAGTTTTCTTATCACGTGGGGCATTGCGATTCCTCTTGGAATCTGGGCGGCACTTAACCGGAATCGTTTCATCGACCAGATTATCCAGTTCTTTTCTTATGTCAGCTTATCCTTGCCGAGCTTTTTTCTTGTCATGATATTCCTGTTTTTTGCCAGCCAGGTGCCCGGCGTGTTTCCTCTCGGTGGCATGGTGAGCCCGAACTTTGACGACTTGAATGTTCTCGGCAAGATCCTTGATGTCTTGCATCATCTGGCGATCCCTGCCGTGGCGCTGTCGATCGGATCAATTGCGGGCTTGCAGAGGATCATGCGCGGGAACATGCTCGAAGCATTGGGACAGAAATATATTTTAACGGCAAGGGCCAAAGGATTACCGGAGAACAGGGTCGTTTATCATCACGCTCTGCGTAACGCAATTAATCCTTTGATCACATTGCTGGGCTATCAGTTTTCATCGCTCTTAAGCGGCGCGGCGCTGACCGAGATCATATGCAGCTGGCCGGGCCTGGGCTCGCTGATGCTGACGGCCGTGCGCTCGAAAGATATTTATCTCGTCATGGCGAGCATGCTGATGGGCGGGGTGTTATTTATTATCGGAAACTTACTGGCCGATATCGCCTTGGCCAAAGTTGACCCGCGAATACGATACGATTGAGCATGGAATCCAGAGCATTTTGTCGTCACCCGTCTTGCTGAAGTTGATAGAGGGCAAGCCGGAAGTTCCTCCAAAACACTCTGAATACCATGCTAAATGAAGAGAACAGAATGGCTAAAAATAACAAACATCTCAGCGAGTTTCAGATCGCGCTAGCTTCCTTTAAGCGCAACCGTTTTGCGGTAGCCTGTGTCATCATTCTTTGCCTGCTCTACGGTGGGGCTATCTTCGCAGGGTTTCTTTCGCCGTATTCGTTCAAGGATGAGGCCCGCAACTATTCTTACTGCCCGCCGACGCAGATCAAGTTCATGGACCAGGGCAGAATTTCCTGGCCGTATGTCCAAGGGGTCGACTTAACGTTTGACGAATATTATAAACGTGTTTACACGGTTGATGCATCTCAAAAATATCCAGTGCGCCTTTTTGTCAAAGGCGATGAGTACAAACTTTTCGGATTTATTCCGGCGCGACGCCATCTTTTTGGTGTCGCTGACGGCGGGCGCATATATTTGTTAGGAGCCGACGCGCGCGGTCGCGATCTCTTTTCGCGCCTGCTTTACGGCGGGCGGGTTTCTCTGTCGATCGGCCTGATCGGTGTCTTGATCTCATTTTCGATCGGTCTGGTCGTCGGCGGCATTGCCGGATATTACGGAGGGCAGGTCGATAATGTCTTGATGCGCGTTTGCGAGATGTTCATGATGGTTCCCGGATTTTATTTATTACTGGCCTTGCGTGCGGCGGTACCGGATAATTTCAGTTCCGTGCAGGTGTATTTTTCGATCATCTTTATTCTTTCATTTATCGGCTGGGCGGGTCTGGCGAGGATCATTCGCGGAATGTGTCTTTCGCTACGGGAACGCGACTATGTTCTGGCCGCGAAAAGCCTCGGGCTTTCCAATTTTAAAATTATCATCCGCCATATCCTGCCGCATACATTGTCGTATTCCAT
>DAOWBD010000099.1 GCA_030634235.1 Candidatus Omnitrophota bacterium
CAGATTCAACCTCACGGTTGACACCCTTGCAGAGTCGCTAGCAGTTCCCACGACCGGGTCTGCAGGGGACTTGCACCCCTTAGTGAGTGCGCCCTGCCGGGCGCACATAAAAAAGGGACGTGTGCAAAAGCACACGTCCCTAAAGCACACGTCCCTAATGGATGAAATAATCATACGCCGCGCGCAGCTGGCGCTTAAACGGGCTGTGTTTTCCGTCCCCCTGCCCGACAATTCCTAACCACTCTTCATGGCTCATACCATCGGGAAATTCCAAAGGAAACTGCGCGTCGCATTGTTGCGCGTCTTCCGGATGGCCAAAGGCGTCTTTCCACCATTCATCCAAATATTCAAAGATCACCCCGCCAATAGAATTACCGACGCCAGGCCCGCCCGCCTGATTAAAGATAATATCCCTGAACTTCCCTTCCAGGTATTTCTGCTGCCCTTCCTCATCTTCCCCTTTGTCCTGATAATACGCGTCACACCCATATTCCGTGATCAAAACCGGACGGTCAAATTTCCCCCTCGCGCTTTCCCACAAAGCTCCGAACCCGACTGTCCCCCGGTAAGAATTAATGCCTATGATATCAAGTTCAGGCGCATGAGCCGCGTAATATTCCAAAAGCCCCAGTTCAACATTCCCCACCGCAACCGGATGATTGCCGTCTATTTCATGGATCATTGCCGCCACTTCATTTAAAAATCGCGCGTACGCCTCCGGCTCCTCGACGGCATTGGTGCGCGTGGCGTTGTGCCCCATGTAGCCGGGCTCCATATTATTCTCATTGCCCAGCACCCACATCAAAACAAAAGGCTCGTCTTTTAAATCCATCACCTTAGCACGCACAACCGCTTTCATCTTTTCGCGTTGCGCGGGGTCGGTGTAATCCGTTCCCGCCTCCCACGTCGCCCCGGAGCCGAGCGTGTAGGCCCCCAGGTAATCACCGGCAATGACCCCGATGCCGTAGTCCTCATACATCTTACGCAAAAGCGGTTTGTTGACCAGCGACGGGTCGTACTGCGTAACAGGGTTGTTCTCGAGATAAAGCCGGATGGCATTGATGCCGATATCCTTCATGAGTTGGAAGTCGCCGACGGCAGGCTCGCCGGCGTCCTGCACTTCGTTGCGGTTCGCATCGACCCACGCATCGTAGGCCGCGTCGTTGCGGCCATTGCCGTTCTTGTCGGAGAACATCCAGCGGCCCATGAAGTTGCGGTCGCTCTGCGGGCCGATGCCGGTCACGGTCGGATTGTATGAGATCGCGTGCACAAAGAACGGCTTGCCGTCAACGAGCATCTGCCAGTGGCGGTTACTGAACTGAACCAGCCGCACACGTCCCTTTCCCAATGTCTTGATGACCCCTAAGGTGTTCAGGTCTGGAAAATCCCCTTTTTTTTCTTTTAATGTTTTATGCACGAGGCGGCCGGGATCCACCTTAATGACGTCGTCGTCGAGGTTTGGATCATAGCCGTTTTCGACGCTGAACGACGCGCCGGTAAGCTTGAGATCCAGTTGAGGATAATCCCGAATTAGCCGATGTATATTTTCCAACGCCGCCTGCGCCACATACCAAACAAAACTTCTGTCAGCGGCCCAACATATTCCATTAGGGAAATGCACAAGCACCGCGTAATAGGTCTTGATCGCCGGTAAAATGTGCCCGCTGTTTTCCAGCACCTGACCGGTAAAAAATGCCTGTGTGCCCTTGTCTTCCGGCGCCTGCGCCCAGATATAAAAAGCCCTCTGCGGATCTTCCAGTTTGAGTGACTCCCAATGATTCACACTGAGCATGGCCTGCCCCTTCAAGCGCACGTAAAGCGGATCGTTTAAAACACCGCCGGTATTGGGATAGAGCCCGACGCCGACAGCCCCTTTGAGCCCCTTCATATCCGTAACGTCATACCGATAGGAAACCATCCCGGCATCGTGAAAAACACCGAACGCGGAGTAGTCGACGATCTTATTCAATTTCTCATCGGGCAGGTCAAACTGCGGCTCAGGAAGGGAATATCCTTCCATGATCTTCTCCAGCACAGGATTGGCGTGGTAAACGGGTTCCTGCGCGGGGATTTTTTCTAAGACAAGGCCGGAAGAAAATGCGGGAACAGAAAGCAAAGCAAACAAACCGGCAAAGAAAAAAAAGACAGCTGTTTTTTTCACCAGAATCTCCTTATTTTTAAAAATAGTGTTAACCTTATCTTTTTTTCTACCACAAAAAGATAGTGACGGCTACCTATTTCCGTTATGAATGAATATACTCTATTAGGTTAAGGTTACAAATTGAGCATTATTGAATTCAGAAAGTTTCACTTTGCAACCTAATAGAGTATCGTTACCTCGGATTTGGAAGCTAAGACAGTCCGGATGTGTTCTTCTATTCGCTCAATAAAAGCATTCAATTGCGGATACTCGTCTTTATGCGCCCGGATGGTGGCCAGATCATCGATATCTTTTTGCCGAAGGGCCTTCTCAATCAAGGCCCTCGCCTTTTCCGGTTTTTGTTCAAAATAGGTTAACCAAGCGCGGTCATGGAGAGAATTATCGTTTACCGGTGAACTGACTGCGACAAACACCGCTCCGTTTTTAATTGGGCCCCCTATTTCTAAACTGACCGGAGAAGAGCTCTTCGGATAAATCTTCCCCGCAAGACGAGAAGCATTTTCCCCTGCCTTGCCGACCGTTACATTAGTCTCTTGCCCTCCCGACACGGCTTCAAATACTTCCAGCTGAATTGACTTGACTTTCATTCCTTTGAGCCAACGGTTAAACATTTCCCATAGGTCGGAAAGATATTTCATCAACTTATTTAAGGCCGGATCGACAAAGTTTAAAATCACTTTAACAACTTCTACTCTCAGCTCCTCGACAGGAATAATTTCTTTGATAATTTGGATAAAATCTCTACACAGCAAGAACCGAATATCTATTTTCGCCATTCCCCACTCATCCATAGACACTGTTATCAGCAGACCGGCTTTATAGTACATTAGGTGAATTGGAACTGGGAACAGACCCCTATTAATTGAATTAATAGTGTCTGTCCCTAATTTATTTACCGGAGAACTTGTGGATTGCCCGGCTTTAATCGTTCCTTCCACATAATCCAGGATCTTACTGATCTCTTCCTTGCTGTCGACAAGCTCCATGAGGTCTTCACCGCCGGGCTTTATATACGGGGCTTTCGGATCATTGATCTTCAGCATTAAGGCATCCTTAATTCTTTTCCAGAAAAGATCCCCTCCTACCGAACGGCCAAGCAAGACAATAGGCTGGGAAGGAAATGTATCCTTCTCTATATAATGCACATGATGGATATCCAAAAGATCTGTCACCAAATCCACTGTTCCCAGGCCTCCCGGGAAGATAAAGTAAGCGTGGGCCCTTTTTGTTAAGAGAAGGCTGTGGACAACCATCGGGTCTTTAGAGACAATGTTCCTGGCCCCCGCCTTCCTTAATTCATCCAGGAACCGGACATGCAAATAATCATCCCGGCCTTTGTCCTCTAAAAAGACACCTTGAAGATACCTGGCGCGTACTTCAACAGGAATCGCGTCCAATACAGCCCGGGAAACAGCGCTTGTTCCCCCGACACGGACGGGGATG
This sequence comes from Candidatus Omnitrophota bacterium, assembly GCA_030634235.1. GTDB lineage: Bacteria > Omnitrophota > Gorgyraeia > Zapsychrales > Zapsychraceae > 2-02-FULL-52-10. The sequence continues at coordinate 3,605 of DAOWBD010000099.1, forward strand.
CCCCGTTTGACCGCTTCACGCGCTAAAAACCGCGCGAAGGCCAGGTCACGCGGATTATCCGAAGAACTTTGCCCGGCAATAACAACGGCAGACGGCCATTGATTAAAGACAGGCATCTTTTCCTTAAGTTCCCTGATCGTCCTATCTATAGATCCAATTCCCATCGCTTCCTGAATATCATCATGCCCCGGATGGTTTATTTTCTCGACAACAGTATTAATCACATGCCACGCCATACTTTTTAAAAGATCTTCGCCTATCTCTCTCTTTTCTTCTGCCGTCAATTCTCTATCAGCAATCCCTGTTACTTCTCCATTAGGATATTCCACAATGATCAAATCTTTCTTGATCGACAAGGCATGACCATATTCCTTCCATCCGTGTTCAAGAGCATTGATCACAGGAACCCAATGCGGCATAACAGCAACAGGTACTCCTTTTGCAGTTTCAAGAGTTTTGATCAGCTCATCAAGAGTCCCGTAACCCCCCGCGGTCGTCACCACACCTTTCGCCTTTAAAATAAGCGAAAGTTTTCTTGGGATAAAATGCGCGTATGTACGCTTAACCTCTGCCCAGCGATTCATCGCCTGAGTTCGAATAAACAATTTAAACGCTTGAGTTTCGTCGGCAAATATGGTTTTCGCAATAAATGGAGGAAACCATGATAAATGCCGTAACGCAAATTCGCTTAGTTTTCTCTTTACTATTACGGCTACAATATTCCGTTCCCGTTCACTAACAAAGCCTCTGAACACCGCCGCCATCATGCCCGGTCCACCGCCTGTTCTCGGCGCGAATCCCGCCTGTTCTATGGCCTTGCCCATTTCGGCGCCAAACACCTTCTCTCTATCCCCGCTCTTATTCCCTCCGAATACCGTGATCGCGACCGGAACCCGCCGAAGAAGCCTCCGAACATCCTCTAACTGTTCACCTAATCCGTTCATTAACGGAATAAGGTCGTCGGAATTATCCGGAAGGTCTCTCTTCACCGGCGAGCTGGAAG
>DAOWBD010000060.1 GCA_030634235.1 Candidatus Omnitrophota bacterium
ATTCACTGCACATGGGGGTCTTCATGAAGCCCGGCCAGCGCAGTGATCAAATCCAGGGAATACTCGACGCCATTGACAGCAATGTGAAATACTGTATCATTGCTGGAGATTTCAACACGATCAAGCAGAAGGACCAGGACGGGATCATCAAAACATTTACGCAAGCCGGCTTTGAACACGCGACCTCCAACGTCGACTGGACCTACAAGCACTGGTATTTAATGAATTACAAATCTGTCTTTGACCATATCTTTGTCCGGGGGCCGAAGGTCTTGCGGTCGGGCAAATCCGATGATCAAACTCCGAGCGACCACCTTCCCGTTTGGATGGAATTCTCAATGAGCGCACAAGTTACGGAATAAAGTGAACGTAACTTGTAGCGCGAAAAAAGAGGACAGCCCGATCAACGGACTGCCCCCTTTAGCACCAAGCATGAGGCATCTGTGTTTCCTCTCTATTTATAGATTTGACCTTAACAAACATACTCATAGCATTCGTCTGTTAAAGACAAATCAATAAAACCGCAGGCGGCCGCCTTTGCCCTTCTTTGCCTCATTGCCTCGGCCGACCCTTACCCCTCGATTGCTCTCGGCGATAACCTTTCGGATATCATCTTTACGAGCGCCGAACCGTTTCGCGATCCAGACGAGTTCCTTGCAATCTTCGTACTCCTCGTTAAAAAGCGCTTCTTTGAAGTACAGCAATGAAGTGGTTTTAAGCACTTCATCGCGGGCTATCGGTTTATTTTTAAAAGCTGTATTCTCTTTCATTTTTGACCTCCTTTTTTTTGTTTACTTTTGGTTAACTTTTTTCTTTTTTCATTGCATTCTCCAACATTCTCTCATGCGAGAATAGCTGAATAAACACGGCAATACTGAGCATTGCTATTTCCATCTGTACCACCTCCTTTCGGGTTTAATTGATTTTTGCTATAAAAAAAGCCACCGATCACTTTAAAAGGATCGGTGGCTTGAAAACTCTTTAACAAATTATTTCATTAATGGATCAATACACACCTCTCCTCGTTGACTTTCTCCACACGGGAAAAAGCGTAATACCTGCCTGACCAGCAGACAGGCACGAGACATGCATTTTTTGATTCATTAATTTCTTCATAACGGTGAAAGTGTACCATAAGTTAATACTGCTGTCAAACGACTAAGGGGGCACCTGACATTTTCGAGCCTGCCTTGAACCCTATTCTCCCGAAACGGCCACAGGAACCTCAATCTTCTCCTGGATCGCATCCGTAACGGCCTCAACCTGCACTGCTGCAGCCTCTTTGAGCTTGGCCGTGGCCTTTTCGATCATCGAGGTTGCCTCGAGGCTGTTCGGATCTAAACTTAAAATGCTCTGGGCAATATTAATGGCCTTTTGATAGTCGGCACTAACCAATAAAGCATTCGCCTGAGTGACCAAATCATTGATCTTGGCCTGTATTTCTGCGGCTTTTTGCCTTACAGCCTCTTGAGCCATCTCGCTAGCTTTTTGGGCCTTTTCTTCAGCAATCTTGGCCTTCTCTAAAGCCGCCTGTTTCGCTTTTTGAGCTTCAGCCTCGATCCTTCGGGTTTCTTCCATGGCCTGCTGTTTTGCTTTTTGGGCTTCCGCCGCAACTCTTCTGAGCTGATTAGCCGCCTTGTTCTCGACCTGCTCTAATTGCATAGTTTGCTCTCTTTGCTTGCCGATAATGATGATCCCGACGAGGACCAAAAGAAATACCAGTAATACCACTGTTCTTCTGTTCATAGTTTTCTCCGATAGGTCAATATTAATTTAGTGGTTACGCTTGCTAATCTATGTAAACCGTTCCAAGAAATAACGGCAAATTCTTAGCTACTTTACTGAAACAAGATATAGAGAATTCTAACCAGTTTTTATAATTTTAGCAAGAACAATAAGCGGAGAATTTTTCGCCTAATCAACACCCGAACATTACCCGAAAAAACCGAAACGGTTCAGGGCAAAGATCAAGCAGAAGATCATCGCGTAGCCTAACATGTCGACGACGATCCCCACCTTGATCATATGCTTAGTTCTAAAGAAATCGGTCGCATAGGCCAGGGCATTCGGTGGCGTGCTGACCGGCAAAAGCATCGCCAAGGAACAGCCGAATGTCGTCGCAATGATGATCATCTTGGCTCCCCCTAATCCCTCTAACGACACAAGGCTCGCCCCCAGCACGGCGATGATCGGCAAGATAAGGTTCGCCGTGGCCGTATTCGACATGAACGTCGCCATGACCATGGCAAACAAGACACTTACGGCAACGATCGTCCAAGGCGTAAATTGATCAAAAGGAATACTCTCAATAAGATGCTGGCTCAATCCCGTCTTGTCTAACCCGACGCCAAGCGCGATGCCACCGGAAAGAAGCCAAAGCACATCCCATGGCATTTTCTTCATATCCGACGCCGTAATAATGCCGCCGGCCGTAAACACAGTGATCGGGATCATCGCGACAATATAGGAATTGAGGCCGATCCTGCTACCGAATAACCACAGCAGAATAGTCGCCGCAAAAGTAATGTAGACCGCAACCGCTTTGGGCGTTTTCATGAACTGCCCTTGGATCTCTAGATTGATCTCCCTGACAGCCGGACGGTAAAAGGACAATAATACGAGCCAGGCGAAGATCAAAAGCACGATCACATACGGGACCGCAAAGGCCATCCATCCGCCGAAAGAAACAGCCATATCCCCGGTGAGATATTTCATCGCCACAACGTTCGGCGGGGTCCCGATCGGGGTTCCCAGCCCACCGATGTTCGCCGCGAACGGAACAGCCATGGCCATCGCGATCTTGCCGGGGTCGTCGGAATCAAAAAGCGCTAAGACCGGGGCGATGATCGCGAGCATCATCGCCGTCGTCGCCGTATTGCTCATGAACATCGAGAACAGCGCCGTGATTATCATGACGCCGAGCATGACCATCGCCGGCTTCCTGCCGAACGGTTTGATGAGAACACGGGCGAGATTGATATCAAGTTTATATTTTGTCGCGGCGGCCGCAAGAAAGAACCCGCCCAGAAAAAGCAAGATAATAGGAGAAGCAAAGGTGTGGAAAATATCCGTGTGGGGAATCAGCGTCCCGAAGCCTTCGGCGCCTGCCCTGCTTCGAAGCCATATCAGCGCCCCGTCCGAAACCATGACCATTTCCAGAAAAATAATGCAAACCGAGGCCGCAAAGACCGGGATCGGCTCAAAGATCCAGAAAATAATCGCAAAGGCAAAGATGGCCAGCAAGCGCCGCTCGACGATCGTGATCCCGTCAATGGGGATCACGTCTAACGGAAGCAAAAGGATAAGGCAGGGTACCGCGATGCCAAAAAAAAGGCTTAATATTTTTTTCACAGAAACAATCCTCTTTGAACTACTGGAGACATTCACCGACCGTCTTTAACAGGCATTCCCAATCAAAAGGTTTCGTTTTGTATTGTGTCGCCCCGATAACCCTACCCTCCATCTTGGTTATCCTAACACAAAATATCTGAAACCTTTCCTAAAAACAAATTAAATCGGGATTATTTATACTTCACTGAACATCATCGAAAGAAACCCTTGCGAGTTATTCACTCGCAAGGGTTTTTGTACCACAAACACCGGTAAAGACTAGAGCAAGCTATCCTTCCTTTTTTTTCGATGCTTCAATAACCTGCTCTGTCACTTTTCCCGGCGCTCGATCGTAGTGCGACATCTTCATGGTATAGCTACCACGGCCTGCGGTCATGGAACGTAAATCTGTCGCATACTTAAACATTAAGCTTAAAGGGATCTTCGCTTTGATAACCTGTTTTTTACCTTTAACATCGCTCGTCATAATGCGACCCCGGCGCGAACTGATATCGCCCGAGATCTGGCCGATAAATTCATCGGGAACAGTGATCGCCACATCCATGATCGGCTCTAGAAGTATCGGCCCGGCTTGTTTCACCGCCTCTTTCATCGCGTAACTCCCCGCGATCTGAAAGGCCATATCGGAGGAGTCGACGTCATGATAAGATCCGTCCACAACGGTCACCTGGACGTAGTCAATATGATACCCGGCTAAAACCCCTTCCTTGATCGTCTTAATTACGCCTTTCTCGACAGAAGGAATAAAATTGCGCGGGATCGCCCCACCGAAGATTTTGTTGACAAATTCATACGGTTCGCCATCGCGCGGCAGCGGCACGATCTCAATACCCACATCGCCATACTGCCCGCGGCCCCCGGATTGCTTTTTGTATTTATACCGGGCGCTCGCCTTCTTCGTGATGGCCTCACGATAAGACACCTTCGGCGTCCCCATATCGACATCAACGTGATAGCGTTGTTTCATGCGCTCGAGCATGACCTTTAAATGCAGGTCACCAATCCCTGAGATAATCAGTTCATGGGTCTCTTCATCACGAGTGGCACGAAACGTATGATCCTCCTCACAAAGCTGATGCAAGCTGTTAGAGATCTTCTCCTCGTCAGCACGTGTTTTCGGTTTTATCGAAGCCGAAATCGACGGCTCGGGAAAAGTGATCGGATCGATCATGATCTGCGACTTGACATCGGTCAAACTGTCACAGACATGCGTATGCTTGAGTTTCGGCAAGGCGATAATATCTCCGCAACTGGCGGTCTCAACGGATTTTTGTTCTCTTCCCTGCAAAACCGAAATCGAACTGATCCGTTCCTTGCTATGGCTGTTAACATTGTAGAATTCTGCGTTGGAGTTAAGAGTTCCACGCAATATCCGGACCAAAGACAAGTGGCCCAAGTGAGGATCAAAGACCGATTTAAAAACAAAGCCCGCAAAGGGCCCGGTCTCGCTAGGCGTTAATGTAGTCGCTTCTTTTGTCGCGACATCATGTGCCCGGAAATCCGGATGATCAATAGGTGACGGGCAATAATCGATAATTTCATCGAGCAAGGCCTTAACACCTTCATCGGTAGTAGCACTTCCTGTTAAGATCGGAAATATCTTCGCCTGCAGGACCGCTTTGCGGAACGCGCTGTTGACCTCCTCGGGAGACAACTTGCCGCTCTCCAGATATTTCTCGAGCAGCGCGTCATCCGTCTCAACAACAGATTCGATCAGATCCGAGTCCTCGAGGTTGACCACATGAGCGTCCTTGGAGAGTTCCTGCTGGACCGCCGTGATCGTCTCCTCGACATTGGCTTCGGATTTATCCGTCTTATTGATGAAGATGATCCTCGGCACGTTAAGCGCGGTCAATTTCTGCCAGACATCCTCGGTGCCCACTTCGACACCGTTGACCGCGTCAACAACAACAATAGCGGCATCAGCGACCCTGATCGCGGCGACCATCTCCCCAATAAAATCCATGTACCCGGGAGTATCGATAAACTGGATCTTGTAGTTCTTGCAAGTGGTCTCAAGGAAACTGGAATTGATCGAGCATTGCCGCTCGCGCTCGTCGTCGTTATAGTCGCTTAAAGAACTTCCCTGCATGACATTCCCTTTGCGCGAGGTCGCACCGCTGACATACAACAGGCTTTCAACTAGCGAGGTCTTGCCGCTGTGCGCGTGCCCCACGAGAACAACTGTGCGTTTATGTTTAACATCCATGATTCTTTACCCCTTCCGCAAATTAAAAAGATTATTTGTCGTAAGAAATATGCCCCGTCTCGACGTCAAAAGAAACGTGCAGGTCGCCGGCATCCTCCACGATGCCTTCCCTATATTTAATGTGTTTTTCTTTTAAGATCTCGATCGCTTCTTGAAGTGTTTTGTTATACTCGGGATCATCCGGCCGGTGGGGAATATTCTCGCCGGTCATCAAACAGACCTCGATCGCGTCCCGGTCGGCCCCAAGCAGCAGCATGTCATCGATCATCTCATCAATGGCACCGCTTGCATCTTTAAGGGTTGGCCTTGAAACTTTATGGTGCAGTCTTCCTGAAAGGAACATCGCGTGGGCCAGGCCGCCGACCTTCTTGGTGCTGTCGTAGGCGCAAATGACCATGCATCGATTATGTGAATCAGAGTGAAGTATTGTTTCTTCTGATCCGGCCATGACTTCTCCTGTATGCACATCAACTAGTCTCTTCATTCGGCTGTCTCCTTTCTAAAAAGGTTAAGGTGCAGGCAACAAAAAAGGCAACCCTTTTTTAAGAGTTGCCTTAAAGTTACCCAAATTGTACCGAGCAGACGTTCAACGTGAAGCCCTCCGTACTGTGTTAATATCTATTATAGTTTAACCTTATTATTTTGTGGAGGCAAGAATATTTTTTAACCTCCGGAAAGAACGGATTTTGGGTCAAATTTTAGCCCCCGTTCAAGGCCGCCTTGAATTTCTTGGTCAAAAGCGGGACGATCTCGAAGAGATCCCCGACGATACCGTAGTTCGCAACCTGGAAGATCGGCGCGGAGGCGTCCTTATTGATCGCGATGATGATCTTCGAGGACTGCATGCCGACAAGATGCTGGATCTGGCCGGAAATACCGCAGGCAAAGTAAATGTTCGGGCAAACCGTCTTGCCCGTTTGCCCAACCTGATGGGCGTAAGGCACCCATCCGTTATCGACAACGACACGGCTCGCCCCGATCGTGCCGCCTAAAAC